>VXZL01000598.1 GCA_009845505.1 Candidatus Poribacteria bacterium
ATCCTTGAAAATGCAATCCGTACTGCTATTGAAATGGGAGAACTCTCTATAGCCGAAGTGCCGGATATCCCTTTTTCCCCAACGAAGACCCCTGAACACGGCGATATCGCCACCCCGGTCGCATTAGGGCTCGCAAAACATGCGCGGATGGCACCCCGCAACATCGCCGAAATCATTGTTAATCACATCAATCTTGACACACATCCAACCGTCCGCCAAATTGACATTGCTGGGGCAGGTTTTATAAACATTCATCTCTCAGATGAATGGCTCTACGACACGCTCCGAACAATTGCATCAATGCAATCGCAATATGGCACGTGCGACAAGGGGGCAGGAAAACACCTGCAGATTGAGTTTGTCAGTGCTAACCCGACAGGACCGCTTAATATTGTGAGCGGACGCGCCGCAGCTGTCGGAGATACCCTCGTTAACCTCCTAAACGCTATAGGTTATAAAGCAATCCGTGAATTCTATGTCAATGATGCCGGGGGTCAGGTCGATAGGCTCGGTGCGTCGATTGATGTCCGTTATCGACAGGCACTCGGTGAAGAGAATCTGGAAATTCCAGAAGGGGGATATCAGGGAGAATATCTCCGGGAATTCGCGGAGGCAATTGTTAAAACTGAGGGTGATAAGTTTCTTCAACTTGAAAAGGACGAGCGAATTGCCCACTTCCGCGATAAAGGTATCGCCCACATATTGGCACAGCAGGAAGCCTCTTTGGAACGTTTCGGCGTTAATTTCGATGTCTGGTCGAGTGAGAAAGCGATTCGGGACAGCCGGAAACCCGAGGAAATCATCGAACTCTTTCGAGAAAAAGCGTACCTCTATGAAGCCGAAGGCGCGACGTGGTTTCGGATGACGGATTTTGGCGACGATAAGGACTGCGTCGTTATTAAGAGCGACGGTGAGTATACCTATTTTGTGCCTGATGCCGCTTATCACAGCGATAAATTCGACAGGGGTTTCACAACAGTTATTGACCTCCTTGGCCCTGACCATCAAGGTCATGTTACACACCTCAAAAATTTTGTCAAAGCCCTCGGTATGCCCGATGAATGGCTCGAAATTTTTATCATTCAACAGGTGAACCTCATCGATGCAGAAGGCAATCGGTTGGATATGTCAAAACGGCGCGGACAGTTCTTTACACTTGATGCGCTTATTGATGAACTCGCCGAAACTGTTGGTGAGCAATTCGCCGTAGATGTTGCCCGCTATTTCTTCCTCATGCGTGCCAACAATACGCACCTTGATTTCAATATAGAATTGGCGGTCACGCACGCCAGCGAAAACCCGGTCTTTTACATTCAATACGCACATGCACGGTGCTGTAGCATTTTCGAGCAGGGGAATGAACAAGGCATCACATCCAAACCAATTGAGGCAGTCTCCCTGAAACGACTCACTGAACTGATCGAGCATGAACTGATTCGGAAATTAGCCGAATTCCCATCAGTCGTGCTACTGAGTGCCGAGACGCGCGAGGCGCACCGTATTCCGCATTATCTACACGAACTTGCCGGAATTTTTCATCCCTACTACAACCAACACCGGGTCCTCGATCCGTCGGACATGGAAAAGACGCACGCACGACTGATTCTGGTGCAGAGCGTGCAAACGGTATTGCGGAATGGATTGACACTGCTGGGCATTTCTGCCCCCACATCTATGTAAAGAGGTACAATCTGAGGTAAAGAAAACATGACGATGGACTATAGAAAAACAGATAAGGCGCACGTGTGGCATCCACTGTTTCAGCATCAACGCCTTGAAGAGACATCACTGGCTGTATTTGAATCTGCACACGGCACAACACTCGTGGATTCAGACGGACGCGAGTACTTAGATGCTTATTCGGCGTTGTGGAATGTCAATGTTGGTTACGGACGGCAGGAGATAGCAGATGCTGTTTACGAACAGATACAGCGGCTGCCCTACTATCCACACTCACAGATTAACGTGCCTGCCACGGTATTAGCCGAGCAACTCGCTGCATGTCTGCTGGGTGATTTGAACCACGTCTATTTCTGCAATAGCGGTTCGGAGGCAAATGAAACCGCTATCAAAATGGCACGGCAGTATGGTAGGCAGACCTATCCGGGTGAGAATCGCTATAAGATTATCAGCCGCTATCGTGGGTATCATGGATTCACGTATGGCGCGTTATCAGCGACAGGACAGGCACGAAGAAGAAAAGCGTTTGAACCCCTCGTGCCCGGGTTTCTACACGCACATCCGCCTTATTGCCACCGATGCCCCATCGGGTTGGACTATCCATCCTGTGCTACCGAATGCGCCGATGAGATTGAGCGGATGATTCACTGGGAGGGCCCCGAAACTGTCATCGCTGTCATCGCTGAACCGATCATCGGTGGCGGGGGCGTGATTGTCCCACCCGATGAATACCTGCCAAGACTCCGGCAAATTTGTGATGACTATGGCTTACTCCTCATCCTTGATGAGGTGATTACCGGTTTTGGGCGTACCGGAAAAATGTTTGCATGTGAGCATTGGGACGTACAGCCCGACCTTATCACACTGGCAAAAGGACTCACCAGCGGCTATATACCACTCGGTGCCTGTGTCGCCTCGACCGAAGTTTTCAACGCATTCCTTGGAGCGTCCGATGAACATAAAGAATTTGCTCAGGTCTGTACCTACGGTGGACATCCGGTAGCGTGCGCTGCCGGGATCGCGAACCTAAAAATCCTCCAAGAGGAACGCCTCTGGGAAAATGCAGAAAAAGTGGGTGCTTATCTACTCTCGAAGTTAGAGAAGCTCCAAGATTTACCGATTGTCGGCGATGTCCGAGGTAAAGGGTTGATGCTCGCTGTGGAACTCATCGAAGCCGATGGCGCGCATCTCGAAACGGCAAAGACGAACCAAATTGTAGGACAATTGCGAGAAGAAGGTATTATCGTCGGGAAAATCGGTCATGCTATCGAGGAACCCGAAAATATTATTTTCCTGGCACCGCCACTTATTCTAACCGAAGCGGAGGCAGATAAAATCTTTGAAACGCTACGTCAAGTACTTGTCCAACAAGAGTTTTAACTGGTGTCGTTTCGCCGGTGGTATCTTGTCTGGATGTGTAGCGAGTGCGTATTCAAGCGCACCTGAACAAGCGCAGCTCCGTTGTTCCTCTGGAATTTTGGCAATAGCACTGCGCACTATTTTCTTGGAAGTTTCAACGTTAAAACGGACGTTATCAAGGATCATCTCGGTGGTCACGTTATCGTGATCAGGGTGCCAGCAATCGTAATCTGTGGAACAGGCAAGAACGGCGTAACAGATTTCTGCCTCGCGAGCGAGTTTGGCTTCAGGAGCTGCGGTCATCCCGATAATGTCAAATCCGAAATGTCGATAGACATTGGATTCTGCTTGCGTTGAAAACGCTGGGCCCTCCATACAGATGTAGGTGCCACCGTTATGTACCGCTGCCCCGGTCTCCGAGGCTCCTGTGGACAAAAACCTGCTTAGTTCTGAACAGAAAGGGTGGGCAAGACTGATATGGGCGGCGATACCATCACCGAAAAAGGTCGACTTCCGATCCTTCGTGTGATCGTAGAGTTGATCGGGTACAACAAAATGACGCGGTTCAATATCTTGACGGAGGCTTCCGACCGCACTCACGGAGATAAGCCATTCGACACCTAACGATTTTAAAGCATAAATATTAGCGCGGACATTAATCTCTGAGGGTAAAATCCGATGACCAACGCCGTGTCGTGGTAGGAAAACAACAGGTTTTCCATCAAGGTTACCCAGAATAAAAGCATCGCTGGGTTTGCCGAAAGGGGTTTCGATCTCGATTTCTTCGATATCTGTTAAGCCTTCCATCTGATAAAAGCCGCTACCGCCAATAATTCCAATACGCATTTTTTCTCCTTTCATGAGGCATAACTGATGAGTTGTCAGTGTGTGATAAGGACAGAAAAATTGATGAATTCGTCTATCGCCACCTCACTGAGAACCAATAACTAAAAACTGATAATTACTATGGCACTGTTGCAATGTGATAATTTAACACTTGAGGGAAAATCCAGTTCCGCTGTCGCGACTTACATACGGGTGAAGGAGCTTGATCTGGTTTTCGATTTAGGCAGATGTCCGATGAATTTCATCGGCATTAACAATGTCTTTATCTCACATTTTCACCTTGATCACTACTTTGGATTACCCATCTATATTAGCCAACGTTGGCTTTCTGGTATACCACCAGGGAATATCTATGTGCCGTCCAGTGGTTCTAAACAGTTAGTGCAAATCCTTGATAGGATTTCGGCGTTGGATACAGGTCGGAGTTGGGCATATCAGATCACCCCCGTTCGCGTGGGGGATGTGATTCCGTTCCGACAGAATCTGGTTGCCCATATTTTGCCCGGTAACCATAGTGTCCCAGCGGTATCTTATCTGATTTGTGAGGTCCGTAAGAAGTTGAAGCCGGAATTTCAGCATCTGTCCGGACGCGACATTGCCGAATTGAGAAAGTCAGGGACTGAGGTGACAAAGGAGGTGCAATTGCCGTTGATTGCCTATCTTGGAGATACACGGAGCATCCCTGTTGATGCGCATCCCTTGCTCAAACAATGCAAAGTCTTGATTTGTGAATGCACCTTCATCCTACCCGAACATCGGACACGTGCGAAGAGAACAAGGCATTTACATCTTGAGATGTTACCTTCCATGTTAGCCAATGTTGAGAGCGAGCACGTTGTCTTAATTCATTTCTCCCGCCGTTATACACCAGAACTCGTCCGACAAAAAGTGTTTAACTACTTACCTTCAGAGGAACGTTCTCGGGTCCAACTGTTTCTCTAATATCCAGCCCCAACTATACGGAAACTGCCTGTTCGGGTGTCCCCGCTCGTTCCATGTAAAGGTGTGTTGTCACAATTGCCCAGATCGGTGCTAATATCGCGTTTATTAGTATGTTGAGCGTAACCATCACTCCGATTCCCCAAACGGGTGCATCTGGTAAGGTTATTTGAACCTGACCCCCGACAAAGAGACCGAAGAATTTCCCTGATTGCAGCACCTCGCGCAGCGGCGCAAATTCGGACGCGACCACAGAAAAGAATAGCAACGTTAAACCGAAAACCGCGGTGGTGAACACCATTGTCCCCAAGGTAAGCAATAGATACATGCTAAACAACTGTCCCCATCTCCCGCGGACAAGCTCACTACTCCGGCGAAGTGCAGCAACTATGGATAGATTTTCAATAATTATACACTGATTGTAGAGACTCCATTTTACGAGAAAATAGACAGCGATAGCACCTGCAATCAGTGTAGGTAGGAGGGCGGGCCCCATTAATGTACCTTGGATCAGAAAAGCTTCAAGTACGCCTGCGATAAATATGAGAATGAGCACAGGAGCTCCCATCACAAGTAGCATCAAAGGCCATGCTGCCAGGATAGATAGAGCCTTGCGGCGCGTCAGTCGCCACACTTCACCAAAAGTAACATTTTTCTCACGATGCTGATAGATGATGATCAAGCTAAGCGGGCACATCGCTAACCATAGGAAACCGATACCGAAGGTGGCCCCATGGAAACCTACGCTAGAGTGTACACCGATTGGGGTCGCGGAAAGTTGACCGAATGCAGTGATGTTCCCTGATGTGCTAAGCCTCCATAGTGCCTCTGGGTTTGCTAATTTAGCAACAAGGAAAAAGGTACTATTGAATACGAGGCTAACAACGATGACAGGTAACATCACACGCCACAACAGGCCGAAATGGTTTCGATACTCTTGAAATATCCTTGGCACCCTCCCCTGGTGCTGTGGCATTGCTGCTGTATCACCTATATTCCCCAAGGCATTTTGCATGACTTCATTCCTTTTCAGAAACGTCGAACTCTGGTACCAAGATCTCGACTATGATACAGTTATTAACGACGAGCTCGCTTGATTTTTCCCCACGCTGTTGTTAATTTATTCAACGCTTCAACGGCGAGTCCCTGTTCGGCGAGTTTTAGAATCTCATCTTCAGACAGTGCCCTGTCGAATATCATCACCTCATCAATAATACCTTTGAAATAACGATTGCCGCCACAACAGTCAACCCACCCGATGTTCAATGGACCAATCGGCTGTTCAACATGCGGGATGTCGTTGATCCCTTTCGTCAAGCCGTCAGCATCGCTATAGATGTAAAGTATTGCGTGCTTTGGTTCAATCGTCATCGCGGCGAGAGCCCACTCCTCCATCGGAATCTCCGGTCCGCCGTCCCAACGCCATGTTTCAGCGGAATTATTGTTCCAAACATAGTGGAGCAGGTCGTTGTCGCCAAATATCAGTTCTGTGGCAGTCGGGGTACGCGACCCAACGATACCTGCCCAATCGGAGGCTTTCCAGCCGTTAATCCATGCTGCGTAAGTTGTTGTTTCAGTAATAACTTTGTAATCGGCAATATGGATCTTCTGTGAACCACCATCCAATTCAACCCCTTTGCCGATGCGTGCATTGACCCATGCCGGGCCACCGACGACTTCTCCATCGTGTTTGCCAACTATATCCATAGCATCGCCATCAAGTGGCCAGTAGTTGATGAGTCCATCTCGGAGATCGGCGGCACTCGGGAGAGTAAATAACATGACGAAGAAAAGTGAAAAAAACATATAGCGGAATGTAAATTCAACACAACATTCAGAGGGTGTTCTGATACCAAACATTTTCGTGAACATAGTGATCCCTTCCCTTTTAAATACGTATAGGGAAACCAAAGCACGAGGCATGGTTTCCCTATCGTTCCAGTGAGTCGAAAATTAGCTACCCATACCGGGATGAGAATTTGCATCTTGATCAGATGTGCCAGCTTCTTGTTCTTGATAGAACAGATATCCATCTTCATCTTGGTCAAGTTCATATTGGCGCACAATCTGCTCTGCTTCGCGAAGGTAGGGGGTATCACCTTTTGTAATACTCATATAGGCTTTGAATCCTTCGTAAGCAGCACCGAATTCACGGATAGAGCGATAACAGACCGCTTGTTGGTAAACGGCTTCGTTGCGCCATACAGACTCGGGGGCATTTTCAAACAGATTGTCGTATGCCTCGATTGCCCGTTCATACTCAGCACTTTGCTGATAGAGCGTACCGATACGATACATAGCATCTGCGGCGGCGAATTTCTTGTGGGATAAATCTCGTACCAACGTACTGTACGCATTAATAGCACGAGGGAAGTTGCGAAGTCTTTCCCAGTTACCCGCAATCTGTTGGAAATTTTGGACGACCTGATCACTATACCCCATCACCCACATATCAGCAGGGGTAATCTTTCGTCCGGTCTTTTGGTATTCGACCGCTTTCTTATTGCGAAACTTATCGATTTCGTCCATCAGGAAACTAATTTCCGTCAAAACTTCCGCTGTCTGCTTTAGAAGTGTGCCGGCTTGTGAGGCTTCGTAAGAATCCGGGAATTTCTCCACGACTGCCGTATACGCGGGCCAACCGCCGATATAGTCATAAATCTTATAGAAGTAGAGGTTGCCGATTTGAAATTGGGCTTGTGGTGCTTTCGGGTGCTCAGGAAATTCTTCGACCATTCGCTCATAGTTACGGGTGGATTCCGTGTAATTCTCTAAGCTTTCATAAGCACGTGCGACTTCGTAGAGTGCCTCTGCAGCAATATTAAAGGTTTCATCTGTCGGTTCACTATCATAAATAGCTTTATAGTTTTGATACTCAGCCCGCTTTGTCTTAATGATTTCGCGATTCTTCCGAATATTCGCTGTGCCACCTTTTGCCTCGTTGGCGTAATATCCAGTGGGATCCAAGGTAACAATGGCATCATAATGCTCAACCGCTTTGTCCCAGTCATAGCCGCGCTTGTAGATTTTAGCAATCTGGTAATGTGCGCGCTGTGCCCATTTTCCCTTCGTATCGCGGTCAATAACCTCTAAATAGAGCGTCATCGCTCTATCATAGAGTGCCCGTTGCTTCGCGCGGTTCTCCTCCATTTTTTCGGGATCATCGTCGCGGATATCCATAGTTTCTGCCTGGTCAAACGCACTGTCGGCATTCTGGATCTTGGCACCGATCGGAACGATATTGACACCGCATCCCAGAATCGTCACAGACAGAAGTGCGAAGGCAAGGATGAGAAGTGAGGCTCGACCTATTCGGAGATCGAAGTCGTGTGTGAAACGGTTCATCGTGAGTCCTCCTTAGGAATGTAAAAATCTGCTGGTATATCTCTAAC
>VXZL01000353.1 GCA_009845505.1 Candidatus Poribacteria bacterium
AAAGTGTGATTACATCTTCAGTGTTTACATCAGGTGGAATTTACACAACTAATCTCTGCTCCCTGCTTTTGTTGAAATCGCAGTGGAGCCATTGGTCCAAAGAGAGGCATAAAAATTTGAATCCTTACGAACTCCTGCTTATCATCACCCCTGACTATGATGAGAGCGAAGCAGAGACTCTTACTAATCAAGTAAAGAGCATTATCGAAAATGGCGGAACTCTCCTGAAAGTTGATCCTTGGGGAAAAAAGCGGCTCGCCTATCCGATCCAGAAACGTAGTGAAGGTTATTATGTGCTCTACATTTTTGAGAGTGCACCGGGTTTTGTCGCTGAACTAAACCAATCTCTGCGTGTTATTGAAACGATTCTGCGTTACATGGTTGTCCGATACGAGGACGATATCGATAAGTTGAAAGCAGAACTCGCCGAGGCGGATCAAACGACATCCGATAGTAATGATGGATCTGAAGACACGACAAGGTCTGAATAAAATGAGCATCATCCAGATTTGAAAAAACGAGTTTTGGCTTTTTAACTGATGCCAAAAGTCTAAACGAACGTTTAAAGAGGAGAAACCATGGCAAGTTACAACAAGGTCATCCTGATGGGAAACCTTACCCGCGACCCTGAGATGAGATACGTTCCCAGCGGAACTGCCGTTACAAATTTTGGACTCGCTATGAACGAGCGATATACCGACCGGCAAACAGGTGAACAAAAAGAGTCACCGTGTTTCGTTGAAATAACTGCCTGGGGTAGACAAGCAGAGATTGTAAACGAGTACCTCACGAAAGGCAGCCCTGTTTTCCTTGAAGGGAGTCTTAAATTTGATTCTTGGGAGGCTGATGATGGAACCAAACGGAACAGATTATCTGTTACAGCTTTCCGAATTCAATTGATTGGTGGGCGCCGCGATAGTGATGAAATGGGCAGTGGTTATGCCAATGCGCAACCCGCAGCAGCACCGACGCAATCCGCACCTCATCAAGAACCTCCCCTAGTTGAAGGAACCAATGTGCCTCCTTCCACTACAACGGACGATGATATACCGTTTTAAGGAAAGTAAAAGCAATGTTTTTTGGAGCGTCATTGTGATATGGCGACTCTTCTCTATGTCATTTCTGCTTTTCTTTTTCTATCGGAGACAGGCAAACATATAGCGCGTCAAGTTAATTGGCGCGCAACTTAATACAGAAGGAACAAGATTATATGGCATACCGTCGGCGGCAGCGCTTTCACAAGATCGAATCTTTTGATTACAAAGATGTCGATACGCTGCAAAAATTTATTAACGAACGTGGGAAAATAGTGAGTCGCCGTGTTACTGGACTCTCGGCGAAACAACAGCGAATGGTGACGCGCGCAGTGAAGCGTGCACGTAATATGGCATTGTTGCCGTTTACGCAATAGTTGTCAGTCATCAGTTATCAGTTGTCGGTTAAGAGGGTGCTGGTAACAATCAACCCAAGCTTGGCGTACGCCAAGGCGCGGTGAATTGTTAGAAAGTATCTCTTTAACTAAAGACTGATTAACTAAAGACTGAAGACCGACAACCAATTAGGGTTTTAATTATGGAAGTGATTTTAAAGGAAAGTATTGAAGGACTTGGTGTCCCAGGTGATGTATTGAACGTTGCTGATGGCTATGCGCGTAACTACCTCTTGCCCATGCAATTGGCGGTCCATGCAACCGAGCGGAACCGTCGACACTTTGAGCACCAAAAGCGGGTTATTGATCACCAAGAATCGAAAAATAGAGAACAGGCACGTGAAATTGCTGCACAAATTGCCGGAGTTACATGCACGCTAAGTCGGCGTGCTGGCGAAAATGACCGACTTTTCGGTTCTGTTACCCCTATGGATATCGCGGAGGCGTTAAGTGCTGAGGGATTTGATTTAGAAAGACGCTTCTTTGAACTCGCAGAACCGATTCGTGAACTCGGTGTGTTCATGGTCCCTGTCAGGTTGCATACCGACGTTCACGCTGAACTCCGGGTGGTTGTTGAACGTGAAGCGTAATCATGCAGGCAGAAGCGGTTGAGACTCTTTCTGATAAGGAGGCTGAACAGGCGGTACTCGGTGCAATGATGACTGAGAAGTCGGTGATTCCTCGTGTAATTGCCCTCCTCGGACATACTTCTGAGGCATTCTTCACGACCGATCATCAGTTAATCTATACAGCTATTCTTGCTGTCTATGAGCGCGTTAGCAACGCCGATCCGGTTCTCGTTGCTGACGAACTCAGACGGACGAATCAGATTAATAGGACCGGTGGTACAAGCTACCTCTATGAACTGCAAGCACCTATTGTTGAGACGGAGAGTACCGAGTTTTATGCCGATATCCTTTATGAAAAGTCAACACGCCGCCAGTTGATTCAAGCAGGTTCACAGATCCGCGAGGTCGCCAAGGATGAAAGCATAGAACTCTCGGAAATCCTTAATCAAGCGCAGGAATCTGTCTTTGAAATCGGTCAAGACAAAGCACAACGCGGGTTTTACCCAATCCAGCCACTCATCTCAGATAGCATAGACGCTATAGAAAAACTCTATCATAAATCCGATCGGTTTTTAGGCGTACCAACAGGCTTCATGGATTTTGACCACATGACCTCTGGGTTACAACCCGGCAACTTTATCATTATTGCCGCCCGACCGAGTATGGGCAAAACGACTTTGGTGCTGAATATGGCACAAAACATCGCGCTTGAGCAAGAGCGGCCAGTTGCCATTTTTAGCCTTGAGATGCCTGCACAGGACATCGTTATGCGCATGTTATCTGCTGAATCTCACATTGATTTCGGGCGGCTCCGAACGGGTAATTTTAGTGAAGATTATTGGCGACCCTTGACCGAGGCAGCGGGTAGGCTCGCGGAGGCACCTGTTCTTATCAATGATAATCGGGGTCTTACTGTTCAGAGCCTGCGTGCCGAAGGACGCAGACTAAAAGGGGAGCACAACAATCTGGCGCTTATTATTGTTGACTATTTGCAACTCCTCAGAGGAGCTGGCAGATACAATTCTCGCGAACAGGAGATCTCTGAGATCTCGCGTGCCTTGAAAGTTCTTGCTTGGGAACTTGATGTGCCAATTATTGCGTGCTCGCAGTTGAGTCGCGAAGTAGAACGCCGTCCAAATAAACAACCGCAGCTTTCTGACTTAAGAGAATCCGGGGCAATTGAACAAGATGCCGACCTCGTCGCGTTTTTATATCGAGAAGATTACTACGAGGAGGAGGAAGCTGGGGATCGGGTTGAAGCAAATCTCATGATAAAAAAACAGCGCAACGGACCAACGGGGACAGTCGTGCTCTATTTTACCAAAAAACAGATGCGCTTTGAAAATCTGAGTTAAAAAATATGGATCAGCAATCCACTATACACGAATCCTCGGGTGGGGTTTATCATTCAATCAAAAGTCGGTTGCACCGTGTGCTTTCTGAGATAGGACAAGCCTTTACACTGTTTTTTCAAACGCTCTTTCAAATTTTTCGTCCTCCTTTTCAGTTTGATCTCCTGATTAAACAGTTATTGCTGATCGGTTTCAATTCTTTAGCTGTGGTTATTGTTTCTGGATTTTTCACCGGAATGGTCTTGGGGGTTCAAGGCTATATTCAGCTGAAGCCGTATGCTGTAGAAGGTTCGGTGGCAAGGTTTGTTTGTGTTTCGGTCGTAAAGGAACTGGGTCCGATGATTACGGCATTTGTGCTTGCCGGACGCATCGGAGCATCGATTACCGCTGAACTCTCCACAATGAAGGTTACAGAGCAAATTGATGCGCTTGAGGTGATGGGGACGAATCCCGTCAAGTATTTGGTTGTCCCTCGATTTCTTGCCTGTTCTATTATGCTGCCGACGCTTACGATCTTTTCAACATTTGCGGGTATTGCAGGCGGATTCATCGCTGTTGTAACACTATTTGATGTGAACGGCTACTTTTTCCTTTCCGAGGTTCAAAAGAACCTCTTTGTTGGCAGTGTGTTGATTAGTCTCATTAAGGCTACCTCCTTTGGAATGGCGATCGCAGCTGTCGGTTGTTACAAGGGTTTTAGTATCTCCTCTGCTGGGGGGGCAGAGGGAGTCGGTATTGCTACAACTGGCTCTGCTGTCATCTCACTTATAGCTATTCTCGTCTTGGATTTCGTCTTAAATCATGTGCTCTTTAATATCTTAGGTATGGTGTAATCTGAGTTTATAGTTATCGGTTTACCGACAACTAACCACTATTAAATGTAAAGATCACCTTGCTAAAAATACATTGATACGACACGTCCAATACGGGATCACGCGACTCTCAGGTATCAATGCCAAAGGCAGATTTTCGCTATACGCCTTAGATGGAAAACGATTAACAGTCAATGCAAAACGCACCAACTTTCAAGTTCTCACGCGCTTAAATTTCAACTACAGGAGCGGTGTTTCCTCCCCCGTCTAAAGACAGGGGATTTCCACACCGAAGAAGTTTGATGATTTCAGTTAGAAATGTCACCAAAAGCTTCGGCGGAAAAAACGTTTTGAACGGGTTGAGCCTTGAGATTCCACGCGGTGAAACGATCGTAGTTATGGGGCGAAGCGGGTCTGGAAAAAGTGTTTTGCTCAAGATTATTACTGGATTAATGGCCGCCGATTCCGGAGAGATTTGGTTTGATGGTACGGAGATCTCGCGCCTCGGCACCAAAGAAGTCAATATCATCCGTCGAAACATTGGAATGCTTTTCCAATCTGCTGCGCTGTTTGATTCGATGACTGTCGCAGAAAATATTGCTTTTATGCTTGATCAGCATACAGACCTCAGCAAGCAGGATATCCGTAAAATTGTTGATGAAAAGCTCAGTCTTGTTGATTTAAGTGGTGTTCAGGAGTTACGTCCGGCCGAATTAAGCGGTGGTATGCGAAAACGTGTTGGACTCGCACGCGCACTCGCCTTCAATCCGGAAGTTATTTTATACGATGAACCTACGACTGGACTTGATCCGGTTACATGCACTGAAATCAATCAACTCATCAACGATCTACACGAAAAGTTGAATGTTACCTCTGTTGTGGTGACACACGATATGCACAGTGCTTTTAGTGTCGCGACTCGGATGGCTATGATTCATGAAGGTAAACAGATTGCCTACGCGACTCACGATGAAATTATCAACAACGAGAATCCTGTTTTGCAGCCGTTAATTCTATTTGGAGCACCAGACCAGAATCTCAACATGGAAAATCCGATTTTGAAAAGATATTTGGGGAGATAGCATGAATTTTTGGACAGCGTCTGTGAAAGTCGGTGTGATGGTTTTAATCGCCATCGTATTTCTCACAATCCTTCTCACAAATGCTGAGAATTGGCCCTGGGCGACTGCTGGCGATGACGTGACCTTCCAATTCCGATCTGTGAATGGGCTTTATGTGGGTGCTGGGGTCTATCTATCTGGTGTCCAAATCGGCAAAGTAACCAGCATTGAACTCCAACCGGAGGCAAATAATGTCCGCATTGAGGCGAAAGTCAAGAATGCGTTTCAATGGTTGAGAGAAGACTGTGGGGCGAACATTTCTATGAACGGGTTTGTGGGTGAAATTTATATCGCTCTCAACAATGGTCCAATTGGGAATCCACCCCTAAAACCAGCGAACCTTCCCATTGTTGGCAGGGATCCGGTCAATGCTTTGGAACTTCTTGAACAGACGAGTGCGGGTATGACACAGGCTATTGAACTCACAACCGCTGCCAATGAAGTCCTGCAGGCTAACCAAGAAGCCATTCAACTCGCTATCAAAGAGATTCGCGAGGTTGTGGCATTGACTGGGAAAACTATTGAGAAGTTAAGCATTGACTCTGGGGAAACTGTCCAGACCTTGACGCAGCTCGCCGTTGAAAATGACAGACGTTTCCAGCAGACACTCATCAAGGTAAATAACCTTATCTCTCAGTTGGAAGGCGATTCCATCATGGTAAGCAGCCAAGTGAGTGACATTACAAGTGAACTCTTCAGGCTCATTAATCATAACGCTCCAAAACTCAATACCATTTTGACGGATGTAAGGATAAGCGCGACCCAATTTCGAGAAATAGCGGCAGATTTTAGTGCGAATTTCGCTACTTTGAGTGCTGAGGTTTCTGCGCTTGTTTCGCAAGGAAGCAGTGCTATAGAAACAAGTGAAGCGGGTATCGCGCCAATTCTTAAGGACTTACAGACGACAACTGCTGCGTTCGCTAAACTTGAGAAAAACGTCAATCGTCTCTTCGCAGCCGTCAACGACAGCGATGGGACTATCGCGCAATTGCTAAACACGCGAGGTCCGCTTGAAGATGCTCGCCGCACCTTGAAAAATGTTGACGAAACGATGGCGAGTGTGACAAGGCTCTCCCAACGTACCGAAGAGCAGTTGAGACGTTTTGATCCGCCACAGATTGGCTGGGATTATGAACTCCGTTATTTGAGTCTTCAAGAGCGTCTCCATAATGAATTAGCGTTTTCACTATCTTCGGGTCCGAATGCTCACTACAGATTCGGTCTTGGGGTTCGAGACGAGAACGTTCGCTTTGAATTCCAGTATGCGTACGATGTAGCGGACTATTTTCGAGCACGAGCAGGTTTCATGCGCTCCAAGGTCGGTATGGGGCTTGATCTGTGGTTGTTATCCCAACGCATAGGTATCAGTTTTGAAGGGGTCGGATTGACAAGTGGGCAACCCGAGCTAAACACGGAATTAGCATTGCGCTTTTTTCAATATGGTCAGTTCTTGGTTGGTGTAGAGAACTTAACTAACGAACGACGCTGGACAACAGGGTTCCGCTTTTTTGCCAATGAGTGGTAGTGTTATAACAGCGCGGAACTTTTATGGTTGGAAGCCTCACCTGCAACAGAACGATTGGTAACATTAGAGATGGCACGAGAGAAGCGTAGATTTGTCTGTCAGGAGTGTGGATATACAACGCCAAGATCGCTCGGACGATGTCCTGGGTGTCAAAGTTGGCAGAGCTTTGCTGAAGAGATAGAGCAACTCGCGACATCATCAAAACACCGCGGAATCGGACAAGCCTCCCGTGAACCTGAACCCATTTCACAGGTTATGGCGAGTGAGGTAGAACGGCACTTGACAGGCATGTCTGAGTTTGATAGAGTACTCGGTGGCGGAATTGTCCCCGGATCCGTGGTCCTCATCGGTGGCGATCCGGGAATAGGTAAGTCTACCCTACTGCTTCAAGCGAGTGACGCTCTGAGCCGGAACTATGGGGACATCCTGTATGTCTCTGGTGAAGAGTCTGTTAGCCAGACAAAGCTACGGGCGACGCGTCTCGAAGTTGTGTCTGATACGCTCTATGTGCTGTGTGAAAATGATTTGGAGCAGATTGAGAAACATATTCAGACGCTTAACCCCAAGGTTGTTATTGTCGATTCTATTCAAGCGGTTTATTTGTCGAGTATTCAGTCTGCGCCTGGGAGTGTCACCCAGATTCGCGAGTGTGCCGGACGCCTCTTGATTTGTGCGAAAAACCGGAATGTTCCCGTATTTCTCGTCGGTCATGTTACAAAAGATGGTACTCTCGCAGGCCCTCGTATTTTAGAACACATGGTGGATACGGTTCTCTATTTTGAAGGTGAGCAGCATCATATCTATCGCGTCCTACGGGCGATTAAAAATAGATTTGGTTCCACGAATGAAATTGGAATCTTTGAAATGCAGAACAGAGGGCTTGTAGATGTGATGAACCCATCTGAACTCTTTTTAAGTAATAGAGAAGAGGAGGTTTCAGGTTCTATTGTGGTTTCAAGTATGGAAGGGACGCGCCCGCTACTTATGGAAGTTCAGGCACTTGTTGTACCTACCAATCACGGAAATCCACGCAACACCGCTACAGGTGTTGACCGGCACCGGATCGCACTCCTTATCGCAGTCCTCAATAAGCGGGTCGGTATTGACGTTGGGGGTGCTGATGTTTTTGTTAATATTACGGGTGGGTTGCGCGTCGCTGAACCGGGCATTGATCTCGGCGTGCTAATGGCAATAGCCTCAAGTTATCGAGAGATACCCATAGATCGGCAGACTGTCATGATTGGGGAAGTTGGACTCGGTGGCGAGATTAGACCCGTAACACATGTCGAAAGGCGCATTCGTGAGGCTGCGAAGTTAGGGTTCACACGGGCGATCTTCCCTGAATACAACCGCAAAGGATTGGAAATTGAGGAACACATTGAATTGATAGGTGTTAAAGA
>VXZL01000349.1 GCA_009845505.1 Candidatus Poribacteria bacterium
GTATTGTTGGCGTTGACATTGGCGAAATACACCCTATGGTAAGTCATGATGGTGTAATTGCTGAAATCTTTAATGGGCGGTATATTAGAAGTTTATACCGGTTGAGGAATAAGGTAATTGCGTCTATGAACACAAAGATAGGCAGGTGTGAGCGTCATAGTAAACGCTGGTGGCATCTTGTAAGACGCAAATGGAAACGCATCAGAACAATTGATAACCAGATCATGGACGGCTTACATAAACACACTACAAAGTTTGTGAAATCGTGTGAGTCACGTGGTATTGGTACGATTGTTCTTGGCGATTTAACGGGTATACGCGATAATATCAAGGCGAGAAAAAAGGAACGTCAAAAGTTGCATCAGTGGGCTTTTGGCAAAATTACGCAACTGATTACCTACAAAGCAAAGGCTTTAGGTATCAAAGTGGAATTGATTAATGAGGCGTATACTTCACAGACTTGCCTAAATTGTGGTAAGAGGAACAAGCCACAAAAGCGTTCTTACAAGTGCAAATGCGGATTTGAGCATCATCGCGACGGCGTTGGTGCGATTAATATAAGACAAAAGTATCTTGGGTGTTTAGGCACCCCAGTAGCGGCGACTATGGCATCGCCCGTTGGCATCCGCTTAGAATGCCGACGTTGCTCCGCCTAAGCGGAGAATGTTCCCACGAGGAACAAAAGGAATCTCCAGACTTTAGTCTGGAGAGGGTTCAACATGAGAATTATCAAGTTTCCAGTTTTTGAGAGGAGTGTATAAGCGAATCGGATGTTCCTTCTACACCATCTTCACATTTGAGCGAAAATTAAGGCACGTCTGATCCACCAGCCAGTTTTTTCCAGTTCCTTATCTCCATGTAATCTAATGGGCTCAGGTCATCGCGTTTGGCGATTTCTTGGGCGGGTTTGGAATTCATAAAATAGTCGTCTAATATGTATCCGACGCGACCTATATCTAACCGGTCAGCATCCCAACAGGCTGCGATTGTAATATCGTCTGTCGTCCGCTGATCCGTGTGCCATTCGCAGGCATAGTAGAGTTTGTCAAAGTCGCTTGAGGGTATATTGATAAGTTCATCCTTGATTTGAGCCGCATATTCGGCACCTCTACGTCCATGACCGGGGTCAACAGAATCGTTCCAACGCATGCAGTCATGGAATACTGCAAACAGCTGCACAATAGTCTTATCCGCTCCTGTTTTCTTAGCGACGTATAGACCATTTCTTTCAACGCGTGCCCAATGCTCAGGACCGTGAATAGAACAATGTTCGACCGAAGTATCCTTTAGCACTTGATGCCAAATTGCTTCTAAATTTACCATATTTCCCCTTAAGTTAGGAATCCACGCTCCTGCTTTAGCCAAGATGTGTGGCAAGAGTTGGGTCTTAATGCCGGAAGTGACGAACACCTGTCAACACCATCGCCATACCGTAAGCATTGGCAGTTTCAATCACAGGGGCATCGTTGACCGAACCACCTGGCTGAATAATGGCACGAATCCCCGCCTCACCCGCAATCTCAACGCCATCAGGGAATGGGAAGTAAGCATCCGAAGCTAACACCGCCCCTTTTGCCTTTTCACCCGATTTTCGGACAGCGATGATGGTCGAGTCTACTCGGCTCATCTGCCCTGCGCCGATACCGACACTTTGGGTGTCCTGCGCAAGCAGGATGCAATTAGATTTGACGTGTTTACACGCCTTCCACGCGAAAAGTAGAGAGGCAATCTCTGCGTCTGTCGGTGCCCGCTGTGTGACAACCTCTAAGGCATCAGGGCTCAACTCGTGAACGTCCAAGTCTTGAACCAACACGCCACCCGTGACATTGCGGATTTGCATAGTAGCAGGCACACTCCCTTGTGCCGTCGCAAGCGGTCCTGTTTCCAGAATCGGTCGGCGTTTGACACGAGACAGGGCACGCAACGCTTTTTCGGTGTAACTCGGTGCGATAATTGCATCAATTTTCACGCCTGCGTTCGCGGCTTCTCGGATCGTGTTTGCGGTCTGAATTGTTACTTTGCGGTTTAACCCGACGATTGAACCGAAAGCGGAGGTCCGATCGCATTCCAAGGCTTGTGTGAAGGCATTTTGTAGGTTGTCAGCCGTCGCGAGTCCACACGGGTTATTGTGTTTAATAATGGCGCACACCGGTTGCGTGAAGTCCTTAACGATTTCCAAAGCAGCTTCCAAATCGAGGATGTTGTTAAAGGAGAGCGGCTGTCCACTGAGTTGGTTTGCCCACGCAGCACACGCCCCTGGATCGGTTTCGGTTTTGTAGAAAGCGGCACGTTGGTGTGGATTTTCACCATAGCGGAGTGTCCGTTCTTTTTTGAAACGGAGCGTTAGGCTATCCGTAAATTCATCTTTAGAAACCTCGGTAGGTGCGGTTTCTAACCGCACCGAGTCATCCACTGCATCCGATTCCGAATCTACATTAGTGAGGTAAGTGGAAATTGCGGCATCATATTGGGCGGTATGCGCGAACGCTGCTTTCGCCAATTCAAATCGTCTCTCTTCCGAAAGACAACCGTCGTTAGCATCTAAATCAGCGATAATTCGTGTGTATTGACTCGCGGCTGTAACGACAGCAGTGTGTCGATAATTTTTCGCTGCAGCGCGAATCATTGTTGGACCACCGATGTCGATGTTCTCAATCGCTTCGGGGAGCGTCACGTCCGGTTTAGCGACGGTTGCTTCAAACGGATAGAGGTTACAGATTACCATATCAATTGGGTTTATGCCGTGCGCTTCCGTTTGTGTACTGTGTTCCGTGTTATCCCATTCGGCGAGGAGACCTCCGTGAATTTTGGGATGCAGGGTTTTAACCCGCCCGTCGAGCATTTCAGGGAAGCCAGTGTAGTCAGAGACATCAAGGATGTCGATACCGGCATCTCGGAGGTGCTGAGCCGTGCCACCGGTGGAGAGGATTTCTACGCCACGCTCGGCGAGGGCAGTTGCTATTTCCAAGAGGTCGGTTTTGTCGTAGACGCTAATAAGCGCGCGTTCTATTTTTCTCATTTTTCGCTTTCAGTTTTCGGTTATCAGTTAAAGAAGTTTTGACTTACCCGAGCTGCCTTTTAGCCGACAGCCCTAAGTAACATATCGAGGGAACCCGAACCCGTCGTTTGCAACGTGGCTTCGCGCAGGAATCTGCGAGCGGTTCGGTATAAACAGGTCCGATTCTGAGGTGTTCTCGATAACAGTGCCGTCTCCGATACGAACTTCGTCGGCGATATGGATTTTCCCTGGGTGTTCTGATGCCCCGCGGATGGTTCCGATAACGACTGACGAACCGATCCGACACCGTTGCTCAATTTCGACAAACCCGTAGATTTCGGTGTTCGTGCCGATAGTGGAGTAATCAGCGATCTGAACGGGACCGAGCAGGCTGGTGTCTGTACCGATCTCAACAAAATCACCGATGACGGGGTGGCGTTGTTTAACTTTAACGCTCAAGCCGCCGAGGGTGCAAGGGTAGATAACACATCCAGAACCTATAATGCCTGTCTGTCCGGTGGTTACACCGCGATGTGGGTGTTCTAAGAAATTGGCATCGCCTATCTGTGTTTCGGGGTGCAAATCGGCTTGATAGTAGCGTCCTGCGAGTTCTGAAATCGCGCGCGGTAGCAGCGGAACTGGCACTCTCTGGATTTCTGGGCTTTCCTCAAGGGGCGCGCTTTGCGTCAGGGCGTGTGCCACATCATGGTAGAAAAGGATTCGCCAACCGGGGTAGGTACTACCGACTAACTGGAGTTGATAGTCCAAAACAGAGGCGAGGTTTGAAGTACCGAGGAAGTCCTGATACGGTTCAAAAGTCCGTTCCTGAATCGCCTCATCAATCTGGGAGCGGAAATCTAAGGCTGCGATTTTTTCCCGAGAGATGCCGGTGTGCAAAAGATAGGCGTCCCAGACGGCTGGGTCTTTGAGGGAAGCGAAACGGTTCCAGAGTGCTCGACTTTTAAAGCGTGGCAATTCCCAGAGGAGTGAAAAGGCAGTTTCAAGCGCGGCACCGAGGTGTGTTTCGTCGGTAACGGCTAAAAAAGACTGGGCAACCATGGCATACAACTGGTCTGCCACCTCTTCGATTGCGTCTGAAAGATTTTGGTTTTGATGGTGGAGATGCGGGGCGTTGTGTGACCCCGGTGCGACGCATTCTAAGAGATTGCCGAGTACGGTTTCGAGGGTGTCTCGATTGACGAACCCGCGTCCAGAACGTTGTGCTAAGCCTTCGCGGCTTGTGCGATCAATACGGAGAACGCTCAGTTCCGATTTGCTATAGATAGGGCGGAGCCGTTCCAAGGTTTGGGTCAGCAGCGGTTTTTTTCGTTCTTCATAGGAGGCATCAAAAAGTGTGGTTTCAGTCATTCTTTAAAAAACTTCCTGAGCGGCACTAACGCCTGCGCCGAGTGGAATATCGTAACCCGTTTCTACTAAACCTCGCTCGAACCCCGAGATAGCAACAATCACATCGTTTTCGTTCATCCAACCGAGGTGTGCAATCCGAACGATTTTCCCGCTGAGTTGACTCTGACCGCCAGCGTAAGTGATACCGTATTTATCGCGCATCAGATTGATGAACGCCTTTCCGTCAATTGCTTCTGGGAGTCGGATTGAGGTTAAGGTATTCGCCGGGGATGCTGCAAATAGCGGTAGCCCTAATGCCTTAATCGCGTTCCGCGTCGCAAGTGCCAAGCGGCTGTGTCGGGCGATAGTATTGCGGATACCTTCTTCCCAGATACGATTCAAGGCACATTGAAGTGCGGTAAGCAGTGTTACTGCCGGTGTATAGGGAACGGAACCTTCTAACCCACTCTCGTGTGCCTTGCGGTAGTCTAAGTAATACTTCGGGAGATTAGAACGTTCAACGGCGTCCCACGCGCGTTGATTGAGCGCAGCGAATGCGAGACCTGGTGGTGTCATCAAGCCTTTCTGTGAACAGGAGACAACGACATCCACACCCCAGTTATCCATCTGTAGATCGTCTGCACCGAGTGCACTGACAGCATCAACAACCAAGAGAGTCGGACGAACTCGCGTCAGACGTGCCAGTGCTTCAATGTCGTGCAAAGCACCCGTTGATGTCTCACAGAGCGTTGCAAAAACCGCTTTTACATCGGCGTGTTCTGTTAAGAGTGCTGCTACAATCTGTGGGTCAACAGAATTTCCCCAGTTGACATCAATGGGAATAACTTCAACGCCGTAAGCGTTACAAATTTCACCCCACCGTTCCCCGAATTTACCGCTCCGAATCACGATTGCCTTATCGTTACGGGACAAAAGATTGGTGACTGCGCCTTCCATAGCACCTGTGCCGGATGATGTTAAGAATAAGACATCGTTTTCGGTTTGGAAGACGTGTTTGAGTTTTTCGAGTACGTCTTTAATTAAGGCGACGGTGGCATTGCTGCGGTGGTAGTCAATCGGTTGCGCCATCGCTAAGAGTGCTTCGGGAGGGATTGGCGTGGGACCCGGTGTAAAAAGTAAATCTTTTTTCATATTTTTAACGATTAAATCTGAGCTGCTGCGTCCGTTGTCCTTGCAGTCTTCCAATTGTTAAGCAACCATTTTAAACCTTAAGCAGGCTTTTCTTTAATTTTAGATCGGCATCAACCCTGACATACATGGTAAAAAAAACAGATTAAGCAGTACTAACGGCTACAACTGTTTTACCTTCAACGTTAACCACGACCCATTCTTGGTCGAGAAGTTCACAGAGATTTATGACTGCGGCACGTTGCGATGTGCTATCCATGGGTACTTCAATGGTGAGTGTAGCGAATTCTTCTTTTTGGATTTCGCCTTCTTTGTCGAATTTCATGGGTGTAATCTGAATCTTTTTCAATTTTGCATCCATATTTTTTCCTTTTTGTATTGGTTCTCAGCTGTTGGCTTTCAGCCATCAGTAAAGAGAACTCTGGTTCATCGGAAACCTCTTACTGACAGCCGACCGCTGACGGCTGACAGCCATTTAAATTATACGTCATCCATGAACGACGCGATGTCAATACATTTTCCATTGTGACGGGAAGACTCCCAACCGGCTAAAATCGGGGCTAAAGAGAAAAGCCCATCGTGATAATCACTTAACAAAAGACTTGCATCTTCAGACTGGACGGCGCGGATAAAGGTTTTGTCCTGTTCCAGCCACGGGTCGAACTCATCGGCTTCATAGTGTACTTCACGATTTACGAGGATCCTGTCGTATCCGTGAATTTCGAGACATCCGCCTTCATAAAAGAGGGTGAATCGCGGTTCATCTCTTGGACCCGGTCCCGCTGAGACAAAGCTCAATGTCATCGTAGCACCGTTCTCAAGGCAGTAGTTGAAACTGCTGGACAGTGCGTTGGCGTAAGTGGGACGGTCACAATAAAATGCTTGAGATTTGACGACGTTCAATCCAGTCATAAAACGGGTGTAATCGGTAGCATGAACACCCCAATCCAAGGCACGTCCGCCGGATTTGTCCATCTCTTCCCACCATGTTTTCGGTCCGTCCTCTGTTGAAGGGGGTAAACCTCCAAAACTCTGAAATCGGACGTGTACAATCTGCTTGTCAGTCAAATATCGGCGGGCTTCTTGAAAGATTGGACGGTACCGTTCACGGAATCCGACGGTGCTGATGACCCCTGCTTGCTGAATGGCATCGTTAATTCGGTGAGCGACCTCCATGGTAATTGCTTGTGGCTTTTCACTGAAAATATGGATACCTTTTTCTGCAGCGGTTACTTCGACGTCTGTGCGCACATACGCCGGTACGATAGAGTATAGCACGTCAATCGCTTCGGTGTCAAGCATTTCGTGTGCGTCTTGGTAGACACTCGGAATCTTGAAGTGCGTTGCTGTTTTCTGTGCCGTTTGAAGGTTGCTATCGCATGCAGCGACGATATCCACGGCATTCGTTTGCAATAGGTTTGGGATTCGAGTCCGGTTCGCGAAGTTACCACATCCGTAGAAGGCGACGCGAACGCGCGGTGGTGTTGGCACGGTAAATGTTCTCCAAATGCTGAGTCGTAGTTTTTAAGTCTCCCGCCACAGTGGAACGGTCCATGTGTTGAACCACTCCCACTTCCAGATAACCCGCTTCTCTGGCATTTCTACTTCATATTCTACACCTGCGGTGAACGGGAGAAGATGTGTTCTGTCCCCAACTATTTCACGGATTGCTTCAATGAACGCCATTTCATCAGTGACGTTTGGGGGCCAATGTCCGGTAGGTATCGGATCGGATTTCCGATCGGTTCGGTAATGCGTGGGTATCATGAAACGGGGTTGGGTGAGTTCAAGGAGTTCTATAAGTCGAGGCGCGAGTCCCTCGCCGAGACCGAGTTTCATGTGGATTAAGAAATCTACCTTGCCTTGAAGATTCGCCAGTGCAGGGTAAGGTTCGTGCAAGTCGCCGGTGTGTAGGATAGAGACGTTCTTTGCTGTGTGTGTTATGAGATAGCCGTTTGTGGGGATGTCTGGAGTTTGGTTTTCGCCGCTTTCGACCGTTTCGACGCGAATATCCCCAAGACTGAATGTGTCTGAACCTTGAAATGCGCGCGATGTTCCCTGCTTTTCGTTGAGATGTTTCGGATAGAGGACCTCGACCTTATCGGCGGGAATATGCTTGGTAATCGGTAGGTCTCGCGCAAATGCGGCATCGCCGTATTTTTCAGCGATCGGTTCTGCGGGTGTGATGCAGCCGGAATTGACGAATAGTTTTTTGAAACGATCACCACGGCACAACTTCCGTAAGGTTTCGGGATGACAGTGGTCGAAATGTTCGTGGGAGATAAAGATGTAATCGTATATCGGCTCAGCGTTTGCCAAGTTTTCGTTGAATAGATATGGATCAAAAGCGATGTTTATGTCTCCGAAGCGGACATCAAACGCCCCACATCCCCACCATCTGAGAAATATATTGTCCATGGCGAAAAGCCTTTCTGTTTTTAACGATTCAGTAGGGTTGATTAACTTTTAGTTGTGGTATCATGCGGAAGTGCCGTATGTTTCTTGTATAGAGCGTCAAATCATGTTCCAAAGCCGTTGCTGCAATAAGCGCGTCTGGCAAAACGAGGCCGTGACCGAGATAAAACGATTCCATCAGTTGAAAGGCAACTTGTGAAATAGTGGTAGTAATCGGTAAAAATGTGCATTTTTGAAAGAATTTTTGTAGTTCCATCATTTCAGTCATAGCATCAATAAGGATATTAGAAT
>VXZL01000553.1 GCA_009845505.1 Candidatus Poribacteria bacterium
ACTTAGGATCTATTGGGGTTACGCCTCGTGAGGGTTCAAGTCCCTCCTCGCCCATAGTCGCAGATTTTTAGTCAGTGATTTAAAGTATCCGGGCTTTAAGGGCTCGGCATGAGGACAAAAGACTTGAAAGTTCAAACTGAAAGGTTAGATGCCACGCGAGTTCGTCTCAATATAGAGGTTCCTTCTGAAGATGTTAACACGGCGTTGGCTGAAACTTATGAGACGCTGCGGTCACAAGTCTCTATTCCCGGTTTTCGCAAAGGGCGCGTCCCTGTAGCTATCCTTAAATCTCGATTTCCCGAATACGTTAGTAGTGAAGCTGTCCGGTATCTCATCGTACCTGCTTACGAAGATGCGGTTGATAGAGAAAGACTCAATCCGCTTTCACAGCCTATTTTTGAGCCACCACTCAATGAATTGCAAGTTAAAGAAAACCAACCGCTCGCGTTTTCAGCGACTGTTGACACCCGACCCAGTATCCATCTCCCAAATTACGACGAACTCGAGACCGATAAAAACCCCGTTGATGTGCCTCGTGAAGATGTTGATGCCTATATTACACGATTACAAGCCCAATCTGCTACTTACGAACCACTTGAGGTTGAACGATCAGTGGAAGAAAAAGACTGTGTACGTATAGATTGGGAATGCTTACTTGACGGTGAGCGTGTTGACCCTGAATCGCGACAAGATGTTGATATAGAACTCGGTGTCGGTGCGATACACGAAAAACTTGAGCAGGCGTTGCTTGGTATGCAAATCGGGGATACAAAATCTGTGGATATTGGGTTTCCGCAAGAACACAGCAACCCAGAACTTGCAGGAAAGTCTGCCCACTATGAAATTGCACTGCATGCTATCACGCAGAAACATCTTCCCGATTTAGGTGATGAGTTTGCGAAGGATTTGGGGTATGAAAGTTACTCTCAACTCTATGGATTAATATGGAACAATCTTGTTGAGGAGGAGACCAGTATACACGTTGATAAGCAGAAAGCGGAGTTACTGACGCAACTCATTGAAAAGACCGATATCGCTATTCCTGAACCTTTAGTGGATCAGTATGTGCAACAAACACTTCAGAACCTCCAACGACAGTTGCAAAATGAACATAGAACGCCCGAAGAGGCTGGAATTGACATGGAAACACTCCCTGAGGAATTGCGGAGGGATGTCATTCAGCAAACGAAGCAGTCATGGATTTTTGAGACTATCGCTGAGAAAGAAGGCATCTTCGTATCCGATGATGAACTGGAATACGAGATTCGGCGCGCCGCTGAGCAACAAAATCGGGACGCTCAAAAATATGCTGCGCTTCTCAAATCAAGCAATCGATTGGAGGATTTCCGAGGGCAGTTACAACACGAAAAAATCTATCAGTTCCTAATTCAGCGTGCCTCCGCCAAACAGTCGCTTATCATTACCTAAGGAATAGTTATCAGTTATCGGTGATTGGTAGTTAGTGGTTAGTTAAAATATGAATTTGATACCTGTCGTTGTTGAACAGACAAGCCGAGGCGAACGCTCTTATGATATTTATTCTCGCCTGCTTGAAGACCGTATTATCATGATTGGGACACCGATTGATGATGATGCCGTCGCAAACATCGTAACCGCACAGATGCTTTTCCTCGAGGGAAAGGATCCTGATGCCGACATTGTACTCTATATTAACACGCCGGGTGGTTCTGTTTCTGCCGGTTTGGCAATCTACGATACAATGCAGTACATCAAAGCAGATGTACAAACTTGGTGTCTGGGGAGAGCCTATAGTATGGGGGCTATCTTGCTCGCTGCGGGTGCGCCGGGCAAACGCTACGCGCTACCACATGCAAAAGCACTCATTCACCAACCCATGGCAAGTGGTATTGGCGGACAAGCCTCCGACATTAGTATCCATGCAAACGAAATTTTACAAGAGCGCGATCGGCTTTATACAATTTTAGCGCAACATACTGGTCAAGCTGTTGAGAAAATCGCTACCGATGCCGACAGAGATTTTTATATGACTGCCGGACAGGCACTTGAATACGGTTTGGTCGACCAAGTTGTTTCCCAACGTGCTACAGAGTCGTAGAAAGTTTGCCAGTTGAAAGTGTTCTAAAGTCCGTAAAGTTGTATGTGTGTCCCAACAACTTTAGTTCACCTTAACCATACTTTAGTACATTTCTTCTTGTCTGACTGTTGAAAGCGCAGCGACCTGATGGCTCATAGAGAGGAGAACTCTATATGTCACAATCCATCCAGCGTGAGTTATTCTGTTCTTTCTGCCAACGCGATAGTACACAAGTTCGTCGCCTCCTTCAAGGCAGGGAAGCGAATATTTGCGTTGAATGTATTGTCCGGTTATCTGCATCCACTGCGGAAGAGGCTTCCTGTGCCTTTTGTAGACGCGATAATACCCAAGTTGAAAGGCTCTTTAATGGGCTTGAGGCAGATATCTGTGAGAAATGTCTTGCTGAGTGTATTACTGTCTGTAACGACATTCTCGCCCATCAAAATCCAGATGGCAGTTTTGATGTCTCGATGGAAAAAGATCAGCAGGAACACCACGGAGTGGGTCGCGAGCAGCAGAGACGGGCAAGAAGACAGAGCAGTGGACGGCGCGAAGCAGACACTGAAAGCGCAACTCGCCCCCAAGCACAGGATCAACAAGAAACACTCTCAAAACCGCCTTCACCCGAAGAAATAAAAGCAAAACTTGATGAATATGTAATAGGTCAAGAGCAAGCGAAAAAAAGTTTATCTGTTGCTGTTTATAATCACTATAAACGTCTACACCACGGCGAAACGACAGATGAAGTTGAATTAGATAAAAGCAATATCTTGCTCATAGGTCCAACAGGTACAGGAAAAACGCTACTCGCCCAGACGCTCGCTAAGGTTTTAGATGTACCGTTTGCTATTACTGATGCAACAACGTTGACTGAAGCCGGTTATGTTGGTGAAGACGTTGAGAATATCATCCTGAAATTGGTCCAAGCGGCGGATGGTGATGTCGCACGCGCCGAAACTGGCATCATTTATATTGATGAAATTGATAAAATTACGCGTAAATCCGAGAACCCTTCAATTACTCGTGATGTTTCTGGTGAAGGCGTTCAGCAGGCATTGCTTAAGATTCTTGAAGGCACAACAGCAAATGTCCCACCACGCGGGGGGCGGAAGCATCCACACCAAGAGATGATTGAGGTGAATACCAATAGGGTCTTGTTTATCTGCGGCGGGACTTTTATTGGCGTCGAAAAGGCGGTTAAAGATAGACTTGGCAAACAGAGTATCGGCTTCGGGACTGCTATACAATCCAAGGATCAGACCAAAATTCATGAGCTTCTTGCACAGGTGACACCCAAAGATCTCATCAAATACGGCTTTATACCGGAGTTGATTGGTCGGCTCCCGATTGTTACAACCCTCCACGAGTTGGATGCTCCAGCATTAATTCGCATTCTTACTGAGCCGAAAAACGCGCTCGTCAAACAATATCGTCAGCTTTTAGTTTACGAGGATGTGGAGTTCCACGTAACCGATGCGGCGTTAACTGCTATCGCTGATGAAGTGATTGAACGCGAGACAGGGGCGCGCGGATTAAGAGCCGTTTTTGAAAAAATTATGCTTGATACGCTCTATCACCTCCCTTCACTTGAAGATGTTGAAGCCTGTCATATTACTGAAGACTCTGTCCGTAACCATGAGCCACCGCAACTTATCTACAGAAAATCCGAAGAACTTAAAACTGCTTAAGGGTTATTGGTCTTCGGTTATCGGTTTTCGGACGAGAGATTTTTGTGGCAAGTAAAACGTTCGCAACCACTACAACGCGCTAACCGACAACTCGGTTCATGCCACACGGCATGAATACCGTTGATTTCAACTGGGAACTGATAACCAAAGAGGATAAAAATCATGAACTCGACAGCAACAAAAGAATATGAAACGGTAAGTTTACCCGTTATCTATTTGCCTCCGGATTTTGACGCTATTTTTCCGAGAACGAAATCTGTTTTGAATGTCGCGCGTAAAATGGGAGTTGCAGCAACCCATGCAGCCCTGCGTTTAAAGCGGCATATACTCCTCCTCCATCAAAAAGTGGAGTTGGACGAGGGAGAAGAAGCAACCCCCGAACATCTCCATGCGATTGGTGCTGTCGCGAATATTATTGAGTCTTATGAACCCGGCGATGGTACTATCCGTATCGCTATTGCAGCCGAGCAGCGCGCAATTGTTCTCCGCTATACCAAAACTGATGACTTTTTGAGAGCGGATGTCCAGATTGTTCATGAAGAGATAGGTTTGGCAGATGCTGCCGAACCTCTTATGAAAGAAGCTAAGAAACTTTTCAGTAATTACGCAAAAGTCCGACAAAAAGACCAAGGACAAGGCTCACAATCCCACGTCTTGACCTCCGAAGAAGTCAAACGGGCTATTACAGAACAGGAAGAACCCGGACACCTTGCTGATACGATCGCTGGACTTCTCAACCTCACACCCGCGGAGCGTCAAGCCATTATTGATGAACTCAATCCTATTAAACGACTGCAACTCGTTATCCAATTCTTAAAGGAAGCATCAGAGCGAAACGAGTTACGCGACGACATTCACAATCAGGTCCGGGAATCCATTCAGAAAACACATCGTGAATTTTACCTGCAGGAGCAGATGAAGGTTATCCAGAAGGAACTCGGTCGCGATGACATCGCCGAGGTTGATGAACTTCGGGAGCAGGTGAAAAACGCCGGAATGTCCGAAGAAGCTGAAGAAAAAGCACTCAAGGAACTGGATCGGCTTGCACAGATTCCACCTCAATCTGCTGAATCTGGGGTTATCCGCACTTATGTCGATTGGATACTCGCGTTGCCTTGGAAAGAAAGCACTGAACATCAAATCCATCTTCCTGAAGCTGAACGTATCCTTGATGAGGACCATTACGGCTTGGAGAAACCCAAGGAGAATGTGCTTGAGTACCTTGCTGTTTTGCAACTCGTCAAACATCTGAAAGGACCGATTATCTGTCTCGTCGGTCCCCCAGGCGTTGGAAAAACCTCGCTCGGTAAGTCGGTCGCTCGTGCCACAGGTAGGAAATTCGTTAGGATGTCGCTCGGTGGTGTTCGCGATGAAGCCGAAATTCGTGGGCATAGACGCACCTATATCGGCGCAATTCCCGGTCGAATTATCCAAGGACTCCGGGATGTCAAGTCAAAAAATCCGCTGTTTCTGCTCGATGAGATTGATAAACTGAGTTCAGATTTTCGAGGGGATCCGGCATCGGCACTCCTTGAAGTCCTTGATCCCGAACAGAATGCAACTTTCCGGGATCACTACATGGATATCGCATTTGATCTTTCTGATGTGATGTTTATCACAACGGCGAATACCCGTGTCACCATTCCACCGGCACTCGAAGACCGGATGGAAATCATTGAATTGCCGGGGTACACTGATTTTGAGAAGCATAAAATCGCTACCTTTACACCGAATGGACTTATTCCGAAGCAGCTTGAACGTCATGGTCTTTCATCTGAGAATATCACCTTCACAGATGAAGCCATCTTTGAGATGATTCACAAATACACGCGCGAAGCTGGGGTGCGAAGTCTTGAACGAACGATTACGACTGTCATGCGAAAGATAGCGAAGGAAATGGTCACTGAAGAAAAACCTGACTTCAATATTGAGATAACGCCAGTGAATTTGAGTGATTATCTCGGTCCGGCGAAATGGACACGCACAAAGGCTGAGGAGAGTGATGAGGTCGGTGTCGCTACAGGAATGGTGTGGACCCAAATTGGTGGAGATATCGTCTCTGTTGAGGCAACAACCATGCCCGGCGAAGGTAAACTCAGTATGACTGGACAACTTCAGGAAGTGATGCGTGAGTCAGTCCAGGCGGCTGTCGCCTACATTCGATCGCGTGCGGAATCTTTTGGAATCTCTAAAGACCAGTTTGAGAAGCACGATATTCACATTCACATTCCAGAAGGGGCTGTCCCGAAAGATGGTCCCTCAGCAGGTATCACTGTCGCTACGGCGATACTTTCTGCCTTGACAGGAAAATCTGTCCGAAAAGATGTCGCTATGACTGGCGAGATTACACTCCGGGGTCGGGTGCTGCCGATCGGTGGCTTGAAGGAGAAGGCACTCGCTGCCTATCGCAATGGTATTTTTGACATCATCATCCCCAGCGATAATGAAAAAGATGAGGTTGACATTCCAACTGAAATTCGGGAGGGTATCCGTTTTCACAAGGTCAACGATATGATACAGGTGCTGGAACAAGCACTCAGAGAGCCGATGGTGGAAACCGAAGTTCCCGTAGAGATGCCGGTTCCCTCCCAACCCTCTGTGTAATAGCGGATAGCGGTTAGCAGTCAGGTCGCTGCACTTTCAGCATTGTCCCGCAAGTCCACACGCGACTTGTGTGGCAAGGTTTCTTGTGCTGAGCACTGACGGCTGATGGCTGACGGCGATAAAAAACATGCGATTAGACAAATTTCTACAGATCAGCCGCCTTGTGAAACGGCGAACGATTGCCAATACGCTCTGTAGCAGAGGTGCTGTGAGTGTCAATGGACACGTCGCAAAAGCCGGGAAGGTGCTCGCTGTTGGAGATGTAATCCGATTGCCTGTCGCTGTATCTGTTACTGCAGAGGCGCATCTGGATGAAGAAGCTGCCGACCCTGCGTATGAGGTCCTTGAGTTACCATCAGGGAATGTCTCACGCGCCCGTGCTACAACACTCTATCGCCAAATAAATCCGTAGCCTCCATCTCTTGATCGAGGCCCGGGTCCCCGCCCGTTACAGGGGAGGGTATCTTACTTGATCAAGGGAGAGAACTTGCTATGACTCCTGAAGAGGTCCAAATCCGACAAAAAGCGACAGGTGTGTACCGAAAAGGTGGGGCATCTGGTGTCAGGAAACCAAAGATTGGGATAACGATGGGCGATGCAGCTGGCATCGGTCCCGAAATCATCGTCAAGGCACTCGCTTATGAAAGCATATATTCGGTGTGTCAACCGATAGTCGTTGGTAGTCCAGATATCCTTCGGGACGCAGCTGTTAGATTTACTCCCCCTGGTATACCACAGCTAAATCTCAATATCATCAATACACCGGCGCAAGCGGTCGCAGTGCATGGAACGATTGATGTTTTGAACGTAGTTCCAATATCTCCACAGGATATTCCTGTTGGGACTGTGGATGCGCGCGCGGGTGCTGCTGCCGTCAAAGCGGTTGAAACAGCGACTTATCTCGCGATGGATGGCGAACTTGATGCAATCACGACCGCTCCCATTTGTAAAGCTGCCATACATCGGGCAGGGATGCCGTATCCGGGACACACGGAAATGCTTGCTGCCTTCACCAACGCACCTGATGTGGTGATGATGCTTTGCACAGCTGAGGCATTAGGTGGCAGTCGGAAACCGCTGACCGCTGACCGCGAACTGCGAACTGAGAACCACTTCCCGCGGTACGCGAATAGCGATACGCGAATAGCAGTCTCTTTTGTGACAAACCACATTGCACTGGCTGATGTGCCAAAACATCTGTCTATACAAAGAATTGTGGATGTCATCTGCCTCACCCATCAAGCACTCATTCGTAGTGGTATTTCTGAACCACGGCTTGTTGTTGCAGGGCTGAACCCTCACGCCGGTGAAGAGGGGATATTCGGGAAAGAAGAACAGCAATTTATCTGTCCAGCCATCGCGCAGGCACAAGCGCACGTCGGCAAAATAGACGGACCTCTTCCTGCCGATGCACTTTTTGTCAAAGCAGTTCAAGGAGAGTGGCACGCCGTGATTGCTATGTACCACGATCAGGGTAATATTCCGATAAAACTTTTGGGTTTCGGTGAACTTGTAAATGTTACCTTGGGTTTGCCGATAGTCCGCACCAGCGTTGATCATGGGACAGCTTTTGATATAGCCGGTAAAGGAATCGCCAGTGAAACGAGTTTAGTGGCGGCACTAAAGTGTGCTTCACAACTCACAGAGACATAGATCCATAAATTAAAACCTATGAAAAAATGCTGATGCATCAAAAAAACAAACTTGATTTTTACCTGAAACAGTTATATAATTTGCGCAGTTTGTCGGAAAGAAAAAATCATGAGCAAGCAGGGCAAAAGGGACCACTAACTATGAAAACCATTTTGCTATTTTCAATCCTGTTGTCTGCGATCACTCTC
>VXZL01000386.1:0-7514 GCA_009845505.1 Candidatus Poribacteria bacterium
TGTGGTGTGAGTGGGTTCGGTTAATGCGAGATAAACTTTTAGAAATGGTATAAGAAGACAAAAGGATCTCCTGTTTCCGTAATTTCCTTTTCATTAATCGAAAGAGTGAAGTGATCTCCGCTAACGGTCAACTTGAATTTAGACCATTCATTCAATTTTAAAAGTCGGTGAGGTTTCATGTACAGAAGTATCCCTGTCTTTCCAGCAAAGTCGCGACTGAGACACATCACTTTTGATTCAGGGTCGTTTAAAAAAAGATCACTAATGCTACACCAAACTGCCCGACTTCCTTCAACCCTTGCCACAATGGAGATATTTCCAGGACCGCGTTTTTCAAGAGGTTTAACGTTAACTTCAATACTGTAATCTTGCCATGTTCCGTCACCTGTCGTAAGCAAACGGGCACCCCCTCCGGGGTTTGTCATCTCAAGTTCACCGTCAACGACTTTCCACGATCCGAGTTCGGCATCATGCGCATTAAGCTCCTGCCAATCCTCAATATCTCCATTGTCGAAAGTTTCCATAAATGTTCCTGCCAATGCAAAGGAAGTGGAGAAAAAGATGAACCATCCAATCATTGTCAATTTCATGAGAATTTTCCTCTGGAGTCATTGCCTTTCCCAGTTACAGCAATTAAGAGCGTCTAACCTCTTTCCTTTTCCCAGTACTTTATAAAGACGCAGTTTTAAGTCAAAAAAGGTGCATTATTTACAAAAAGCACTTGCATACTTTTTCCACGACTTTGATCGCTATGCATTTGGATTTACGGCGATAGGCGGGTCATCTCCCATGTCCCATCGGGTTGTAAGGTATAACAGAGGCGGTCGTGGAGGCGACTCGGACATCCCTGCCAGAACTCAAATAGATTCGGCACAACCCGATACCCACCCCAATGCGGCGGACGTGAAATAGTATCAGGTGAATGTCTCTGATCTGCACCTTGGTAACCTTCTGTGAGGTGTACACGACACAAGATAACAAGGCTTTGACGTTCCGTCCATACCGCAAGTTGACTGCTCACCGGACGGCTTGCGAAATAGGCATCCGATTCTTCAGGACTCATTTTTTCAACAGTGCCAGTACTCCGAACCTGTCGATCAAGTTCCCGCCAATAAAATACCAGCGCAGCGTTTGGATTCTCCGCAAGTTCCCGTCCTTTTTGACTCTCATAATCCGTGTAAAAACAGAAACCTCTTGCATCAAAGCCTCTAAGCACGACCATTCGAGCAGAGGGAACACCTTGTGGCGTAGCAGTCGCTAACGTCATCGCGTCTGGTAAGTCGAGTTTAGCATCAACCGCATCTGCAAACCATTTTTCAAACTGTTCAAACGGATCCAGTGAAGCGTTCTGCTCAAGTAAGTTTCCGTCGTGTGCGTTGTATTCTCTACGGAGTTTATCGGTGTTCATAAATTACCTTCTCCAGAAATTCGGTGAAAAAAGAATTAGCACGGTATAAAGTTCCAAGCGTCCCAGCAACATACAGAAGGACAGGACGTATTTTCCAGTGGTGTGAATATGGGCGTAGTTATCCGTCGGGCCTACGCTACCGAGACCGGGACCGATGTTGCCCATGGTCGCAATCGTTGCCCCCGCAGCACTGACAAGGTCAAGTCCTAAAGTTGTCATGATGCAGGTTACAATCGCAAAAATTCCGATGAAAAAGAAAAAGAAACCCAGAACATTCGTCATCACTTCGGGCGGAACAACTCGGTCATTCACCCGAATCGGCAGCACAGCATGCGGGAAGATAAGGCGTTTGATTTCAGCGCCGCTCTGTTTGATGAGGAGGAGAAACCGAACCTGTTTCATGCCACCGCCTGTCGAACCTGCACAGCCACCGTAGAACATGAGTGTTACTAAGATGAACTGGGAGAGTGCGGGCCACTGTTCATAATCAGCAGTGCCGTAACCTGTCGTTGTGATGATTGCCATCACCTGAAATGTAGCATAGCGGAGTGAGGTCCACATCGAATCGTAAGGGATGTCGCCATTTACCTGAAATCTGATGGTATTCCACGAGATGAGGGTAATGCTCACAGCAATAACGATACAATAGAACTTGAATTCAGTATCTCGAAAGTAGGCTTTGAAATCACCCCGGAGCACACGATAGTGCAGTGCGAAATTCGTGCCAGCGAGGAACATAAAGAAACTAATCACCATGTCAACGTAGACACTATCATAATGCCCAATGCTGGCATTTTTTGTTGAAAATCCGCCGGTCGCCATTGTTCCAAAGGTATGGCAGAGCGAGTCAAACAGCGACATTCCTCCCAACATCAGTAGAACTGTTTCAAGGAGAGAGAGTAGCAGATAAACACCCCAGAGCAGCTTAGCCGTCTGTGCAATGCGAGGCGTGATCCGATCAGTTTCGGGTCCCGGTGCTTCGGCGCGAAAAAGCTGCATGCCACCGACACCGAGCAGCGGCAGAATCGCAACAGCCAGAACAACGATCCCCATACCACCAAGCCAGTGTGAGAAGCTCCGCCAGAAGAGCATTGCGTGAGAGAGGGTTTCAATTTCTGTCAGGACAGTCGCACCGGTTGTTGTAAACCCCGCCATAGATTCAAAATAACAGAAGGAAAACGCTATCCACGGTGAGCGTCCTGCGATATGAAATACGCCCGCCAGCAGATACGGAAGTGAACCAAAGAGTGCAACCGTTACCCAACCCATAGCCACGACAGCAAAACCTTCGCGTATGCCGAGTTCCTCCCGCCGTGCTCGAAAACTAAAACGGAGGATGAGACCCGCAACCAAGGTAATTATTAGTGAGATGACGAATGCCCGTAAATCGGTACTTATGATTTCAGCTGCTACTGTATGATAGTAGATACCTACTGCGACCGGAAACAGCATGGTCCCCGCGAGACAGATAAGCAAATTACCGAGCGTGTAAAAGATTAATTTAAGACTCATTTAATCTCTACGTTCTGCGAATAGATCCTCGACAACCGGAATTGCCCCTGGTAAGCTGAAGACGATGACGCGATCTGTGGGTTGAATAACGGATTGTCCCGTTGGGATAATGAGTCTATCCCGTCGAATGATCGCGCCAATAAAGGCGTTCTCGGGAAATTTTGTTTTAAAAGAGACGAGCTCTTTGTGGGCGATTTTCGAGTTAATGCCAGCGACGATCTCAATAACTTCAGCATCTATTCCGTGGAGTGAGGCAACAGAGATGATCTGTCCACGGCGAATAAGGCGCAAAATATTGCTGACAACCGTCAGATGCCGGCTGACTGCGCCATCGAGTCGCGGAATGCGTGCTAACAAGGGGAGGTAGCGGGGCTGCTGAACGAGGGCAAGTACACGCTGCGCGCCGTTTTCTTTCGCTGTCATACATGCCATAATATCGTTTTCATCGTCCCCTGTAACCGAGATGAACCCGTTAACTGCCTCTACGCCAGCTTCCTCAAGGAGCCTGAACTGGAGATAATTGCCTTGCAAAACGGTTGTACGTTTTAGGCTTTGGGATGCTAATGCCGCCTTCTCTGGATCGGCTTCAATCAGTTTGACGTTGGTATCTCTTTCTTCAAGCACACGCGCAAGTTCGATACCAATAGGACTCGCCCCTACAATAATGACCCGGTCCAGCTGCTGGTGGAACGTGATGCCGCTAATACGCAGCAATTGTTCAACTGCTATCGTACTGCCAATGACAAATACTTCGTCCCCTTGTTGCAGCGCGTCACTGCCGCTTGGAATGATAATGTGTCGATTGCCGTTATTTATTGGATGTCCATTATTGGAAGAACGTCCTGGGCGACTAATAGCAGCAAATCGGATGTCGCTAAGGAGACCATTCGCGTCTAATTCAGCAAGCGATTTACCGATCAACGGATTGGACTGTTTAATCCGAAAAGAGACGAGTTGGACGCTGCCGTCCTCAAAATCGACAATCTCTCGTGCCTCGGGAACCTGTAAAAGTCGGACAAATTCAGCAACGCAGAGTCGCTCTGGATTCACCAGCAGATCGATGCCGAAGTCTTTCGGGGTCAAATCGCTTTCTGTAGAGAAATAGTCAGGACTTGAAACGCGCGCTATTTTTGTGCTGACTTTGTATCTATCGGCTATCTGACAGGCGAGCATATTAATTTCATCGCTATTCGTAACGGCGATAATCAGATTCGCTTCGTCGATACCAGCAGTTTTCAGAAGCCGGGGTGATGCTCCCGATCCGCGTAGCGTCTGTAGGTCCAACTGCTCATTCACTCGGTCGCAAGCGGCTTGGGATTCGTCAATGAGCACAACATCGTTCGCTTGGGCGGTGAGGAGTTTGGCAATATGAAATCCGACCTCTCCCGCGCCTATAATTATTGCTTTCATGTTTTATCAGTATCGGTTGTTAATTATTCAGATTCGTATTCCTCAAGTGGTGGGCAGGCACACATGAGATTTCTATCTCCATAGACTTCATTAATACGGGCAACGGAGGGCCAGAATTTAGCGTCACGTACCCACGGCTTCGGAAATGCCGCTTTTTCACGTGAATAGGGGTGCTCCCATTCAGTCTGGACGACCATTTCTGCCGTATGCGGCGCGTTTTTCAGAACATTGTCTGTTCGACTGATAGCCCCTGTTTCTATTTCTGCGATCTCTTCGCGTATTGAAATCAGCGCATCACAGAAACGCTCCAATTCTGCTCTCGATTCGCTTTCTGTCGGTTCAATCATCATCGTGCCAAGCACGGGCCAAGAGACGGTTGGGGCGTGGAATCCATAGTCCATCAGACGCTTTGCAACATCCGTTACCTCTATATCAGCACTCTTTTTGAAGGCACGCAAATCAATGATACATTCGTGTGCGACTAAGCCACACTTCCCGGTATAAAGCACAGGATAGTGTCCTGCAAGCCGTTTTGCGATGTAATTGGCATTGAGGATCGCGACTTCTGTTGCCGATTTAAGTCCATCCGCCCCCATCATAGCGATGTATGCCCAAGAGATAGGCAGAATGCCAGGGCTTCCCCACGGTGCTGCGGATACAGCCCCTATTCCTTTCTGACCACCGACAGGGACAAGTGGATGTGTCGGTAAGAAGTCTGTGAGATGCCCCTTGACACCAATCGGTCCCATCCCCGGTCCGCCACCGCCGTGCGGGATACAGAAGGTTTTGTGGAGGTTCAGATGGCAAACGTCTGCGCCGATATCGCCAGGTCGTCCAATGCCGACGAGGGCATTCAGATTCGCGCCATCCATGTAGACCTGTCCACCGGATTGATGAACAATATCGCATATCTCGCGGATATTCTCTTCAAAGACCCCGTGGGTTGATGGATACGTAATCATGGCGGCGGCGAGGTTCTCACGATGCATATCTGCTTTCACTCGGAGGTCCTCAAGATCAATATTTCCCTCCGAATCGCATGCCACGACGACGACTTGCATGCCTGCCATTACCGCGCTTGCTGGGTTTGTGCCGTGAGCAGAGGTCGGGATTAAGCAGACGTTGCGATGTGCTTCATTCCGGCTCTGGTGATATTTACGAATGACTAACAATCCGGCATATTCGCCTTGCGAACCGGCGTTCGGTTGCAATGAGATACCGCTGTAACCTGTTATCTCGGCTAACCACGTCTCCAATTGCGAAAAGAGATGCGCGTAACCTTTGGCTTGTTCGCGCGGGGCAAACGGATGGAGTTTGCTGAACTCGCGCCATGTCACCGGAATCATCTCCGCTGTTGCGTTAAGTTTCATCGTGCAAGAGCCCAAAGGAATCATCGCATTCACAAGGGAGAGGTCTTTGGCTTGAAGTCTGTGGATATAGCGGAGCATCTCAGTTTCAGAATGATACCTGTTGAAAATAGGATGTGTCAGATACGGACTTTCGCGTTGTAAATCGGGCGGAATACCGCTTGTGGACAAAGTTTTCAAGCTTGTCTTGGCACCAAATATTTCAAGAAGTTCTTCAACGTCTGCTGATGTCGTTGTTTCGTCTAAAGAGATGCCGATGTGTGTTGTATCAAGTACCCGAAGGTTAATTTTTCTGGCGTTGGCAGCAGTTAGAATATCCGCTGCTCCTTCTGGAACAGTGACAGAAAGTGTATCAAAAGTCGGACATTCACCTGTCGTGTAGCCACTTTCTTCAAGTCCAGCACGCAGGGTGCAGGTGAGCGAATGTATCTGTTCCGTGATGTGCTTAAGCCCTGTCGGTCCATGGTAAACCGCATACATGCCCGCCATAACGGCGAGTAGCACTTGCGCCGTGCAGATGTTACTTGTCGCTTTTTCACGCCGGATGTGCTGTTCCCGTGTTTGGAGTGCCAACCGGATAGCCGGTTTGCCGTTTGCATCATGGGATACGCCTGCAATCCGTCCGGGGATACTCCGTTTAAGCTCTTCATGTGTAGAGAGAAAAGCTGCGTGGGGACCGCCATATCCAAGCGGAACGCCAAACCGTTGCGAGTTGCCGATAGCAATATCTGCACCGAATTCGCCAGGAGGCTTTAATAACACGAGTGCTAATAGGTCTGTGGCGGTAAGAAATAATCCACCAGCGGCATGCACCTGTTCAGCAAATGGATGATAATCGTAAATCGCACCATCTGTGGCGGGATATTGCACGATGGCACCTAAGATCGGTGTGTCAAAATTGACATCCCGGTGGTCCCCGATTTGTAATTCAATGCCGAGGGGTTCAGCGCGTGTTTGTAGAACAGCGATCGTTTGTGGATGACACGTTTCTGATACAAAAAAAGTTCGACTGATCTGCTGCGGTACATTTGCAACACACATTCCCATCGCTTCCGCGGCAGCTGTTGCCTCGTCAAGAAGTGAGGCGTTCGCAACGGGTAAGCCTGTTAAGTCAATGACCATTGTCTGAAAGTTAAGAAGTGCTTCCAAACGTCCCTGTGAGATCTCGGCTTGATAGGGTGTATATTGCGTGTACCAGCCTGGGTTCTCCAGAATGTTCCGTTGAATCACTGGCGGGACAAAGCAGTTGTAGTATCCCATTCCGATAAAAGAACGGAAAACCTGATTTTCGGACGCAAGCTCTTTTAATGCCGAAAGTGCTTCCGGTTCTGACTTTGAACCACCCACATTTCCATCTAAACTCAAGGCTGACGATGACCGAATGTCCGATGGTACAACGTCTTCGATAAAATCTGTCATCGAAGAATAGCCGAGCGTCGTCAACATCAGTTCGATGTCTTCTGAACGGGGACCGACGTGTCGATTTGCAAAAGTCACAGTTATCTTTCCTTTAAAGAATGCAATAAACAAACTAACGGATGAAGTTTGGTAGTATCAACGCTCTACCTGCCTTTCACATTTTTCTTGACTGATAGTTTGCCTTTGGAACAGGCACGATGGAGCGTTGATTTTGAAACCGATACGAATTTGACAGTTTCAGTGATTGAGGTTTTTGGCATTTCGCGCGTTTTTACTTTGGTTCAATTTGTCGCATGTTGACCCAATATGGTATTGGTTGTAAGTTACTTTTTTGTTTCTTCAAAGCTGAGTATGTTGTCTCCAACCTTTATAGCTGCTGTGGCCGGTATGTCAGCCTG
>VXZL01000386.1:7524-8134 GCA_009845505.1 Candidatus Poribacteria bacterium
GATTGAACCTGTTGTTAGCAGCCTTATCCCCTCCGATAACATATTCTCGAATGGAGGGACAACTGTGGTAACTCTGACTTTGGCAGCATTATCCTCCACCCGCAAGATTATCCTACCTCCACCAGAGAGATCGTCACCTTTCGCACCAAGCTCAATTGTTGGTACTAGATCACCTTCTGCCGTGTCGTCCTTCTTAAAGCCGAGAAATATCTCTCCATTCTCGTTTTTCAGGACGATTTCCGAAACTTCAATTCTATCGAACCGTGTTATTTGTTTTACTCGTACTACGCCCTCTTGTGCTTCTGCCCCGCGGTCGGCGTTTCCAACAAGGTATGTGATGCTAGCGATGAGTGCTCCGATAACCATAAACGTAATTCGTTCAAGTATGCGATTCATAAAGTCCTCCTATGTTGAGGCAGAATGAGACAGGCTGGAACAGAAAGTTACTCTACAAGCCAAGAATACACTGCTCATGATACCTCAAATAGACGTTTCTAAACTCAGTGAAAATTTCTTCAAATTCAGTAGTTTTGCCAGCCGTTCCAACTTCAGGACGTTTGTTGCCTCGGCGCTCGCAATGGAAAAATAAAAAAAGAAGATAGGATATATC
>VXZL01000045.1 GCA_009845505.1 Candidatus Poribacteria bacterium
AAATCTCAACGCCAAACATCTCAAGAAGTTAGGAAGTGTGGATGTGGGAGATAGGTACCTTCAGGGTATTGACGTTGATATTGTAGGGGAAAAGTTGTATATCATGGTTTCAAAGTTAGACGGTAGCTTTATTGTCAGGACCGACCTTAACTTTAAGAACCCTCAGCGGATCGCAAATAATTTGCGGTTTGCAACGGATCTGGCTATATCAGGAAACAAAATTTACTGGATGGAATCAAACGCAAGAGAAGACGAACCCCATAGTGGGATATGGACGATTTTTAACCATCGAATCAAAAGTGCGAATCTCAACGGTTCAAATGTCAAGGTACTGGTTAGGAATTTTGCTGAAGCACTTACTCTTGATGTTTTTGGCCCTATTCCTGTTGATGATTCTGTGCCCTTTACTGTCGATTCTGCAGGTAAGAAACTTTATTGGACAGCCAACGGGGAGGTCTGGCGGGCGAATCTTAACGGCAAGAATCGCCAAAAAGTGGCTTCGGGCATATATGTAACTGGCGGTTTAGGGCAAAGGTTTTTTACCGTCGGGAGTTCCAATGCCGTGCCAGCAGCACCTACGAATATAGACACTGCAACGCCGCCCGAAGCCACAGCGCTACTCCCAAACTACCCGAACCCGTTCAACCCGGAAACGTGGATACCGTATCAGTTAGCAGCACCCGCAGACGTTCGCATCTCGATTTATGCTGCAGATGGGACGTTGGTGCGGAGGTTGGCATTAGGGCATCAAAGTGTCGGTATCTATGCGTCTCGGAGCCGTGCTGCGTATTGGGATGGTCGGAACGATCTCGCGGAACCCGTGGCAAGCGGTGTCTATTTCTACACACTCACTGCGGGGGATTATACGGCTACGCGCAAGCTGTTGATACGCAAATAGCACTGTTTGACCGCAAAAAGGAGAGGATTTATGTTTTTGGGCTTTCACCAGAGATATACCGTCGCATGCGTCCTGCTTTTGGGTGCTTGCTTTCTGTCTTGCAATCGGATCACACCGCTTTCGCCCGTTTCAGGCGATGTCCAACTTTTACCGCTTTCGCCGAAACTCAGCGAATCCTTGCTCGGAACCTGGCAGATTGTCGAGATTGATGGTGCGGATGTGTCTGAGAGTTTATCGAAAGTTCAGACGATCACCGAAAGGCATGTGGTGGAGACCGCCTCTTTGACACCCGAGGGGCAATGGTCTTTAGAGTTTTTTAGAGGCATTGAAGGGGCTAAAGTTGAAGCCGTTGAATGCGTTGAAAAGGTTTTGACGCTGACACCCGAGGGGGAATGGTCTTTATCGCTTAGCTACAACATCCGCCTCAACATATCGGCGTTCGGTGCCGCCGAGGATTTCGCGGATGTCGGGGTCATCCTTTCGGTCGATGGCAGCTACCTCGCAGGGCTTGACAGTATCTCCAACGAAATGCTTTTCATCTTTGAAACAAAAGCACACGCGACGGAATTTATACATGAGAGTGTCATAGATCCGGGGTGTCCGGAAGGGATGGTATGTCCTGCTGTCTCCTATCCATCCTTCTTTACCGTAGCCCTTGACTGGAGCTTCTTTGACGCAGCACGAAAGCCGTTATCACACCTGTTTTCATCGCCGCTTTTTGCCGCCGATCACCAGACCCCGGTGATGTATACATGGAATATAGCCATTCTTGAACCGGTTCAAGCGAATTATTCGCTTTGGCTTTCTTCTCCGGAGAAAATAGAGGACATCACGTTGACACGGGTCGATGAGTTTAGGTAATTGAAACGCTGCCAAACGCAACCGATTTTGAGGGAGATTGAAACGCTTTAATGCGGTGGTGCTGCTTCTCATCGCACCCGTTAACGAAGCAGTCGTCCGAACCTTGGGGTTGGGACATCAACCTCTATCAGAACAGAGCGCGTGCTGCTTATTGGGATGGGAGGAATGAACTCGGTGAACCTGTCGCAAGTGGGTGTATTTCTATACATTGACAGCAGGCGATTTCACTGCAACACGAAAGATGCTAATAGCGAAATAGATAGTGATAAGTTATAAGTGGTAGGTTGTATTTTTGAACAATATCAAATTTTTTGACGCGCAAAGGGATTCGCCTCTACGACATCCACCCACTAAAGTAGGGGGATTTGTAGCGGAGGATACGGTAAACTGGCAAACCCTTTTATATAGAATTGTGGCAACTCTGTTTGCGATTATAATTTTTGTCTGGTTCGGTTGTGGCGAAACGATAGAAATAGAGAGAGCGAGTTTTTCAGGGCGTGTTGTTGATGAATCTGGAAATCCGGTCGCTGGACTCGGACTCGGCATTATCCCCTGCGATGTTGTTGATTAGGTAGACTCGAACAACATATAGGTCCTTCTGCTGGATTTATGCTTTTCGCATTCCTTCCAATTCAGATTTGAAAAAAATACGCACCTGTGATAATATACCTATCAAATCCCTATCTCCGTTAGGAGAACGTTGATGATTATCACAGTTGACGAAAGTTTCCATCATAAGAGAAACCAGACCGAGCAGCAACTCTTTACAGTCGTTGAGCAGAATACACCCGATACTATCAAAACACCCCTTTTTCCGCAAGATGAACCAAATGCATTTACATTCCAGCTTGATAAAGGCGTTATCGAACGTTTGAACCTCTGGGAGTGGTTCCGCAATTACGCCAAGGAGGCACAAGTCTCGACCGCTGGCATCCGGGGTCCACAAAATATCTTATACCCTTGGGATACCCGCTTTCCCATTAATCAGATCGGAATTATCTTAGCGACACTCGGAAAGAGTCTCGTTGCCAACGAAACTGCAGACGGAAGGCTTGTTGAGAAAATCGCGGGATGTGAGGTGCGCTACAACTCGCAGAAATACGTTGAGTTCATCGCCCGTATCCAAGCCGCACAAGGCATTCGGACTTACGTACCGAAAGCGTTTGGTACACTGCCTATCTGGATGACATCCTTTTTGATTTTCATGCTGGATCTCGACGGTGGCGAGCATGTTACGTCAAGCCACTCCGTCAGCACCAAAAACGCGACGAAAGACCTCAACAATCAGGGAAGTCAATATCTACCTGAAGAATCTATGCGGTTCGTTAACAAGATTGAAGAAATTCTCGAAACCGCTGAAACGGAAGGTTATCCAATTCAATTCAGCATGATTAACGACGAGCACATCGACTTTGAACGGTTAGATGAGCTCCACGACGGCGTGCAGCTGTATGGCGGCTATCTCAAAAATGGCGTGGCTACGGATGCCAACCTTAGCCTCATCCGCGAAGTTAAACCGCCGATTGTTGTGGATTGTGTTGGTGGATGTATGTATCGTCCGATGCGTGCTATCTTTGAACGGTTAGGCATCGCCGATTCTGTTAACTGGCTACATGTTGAAGCAGACCCGCTTTATCACAACATCGGGAAACTCAATCGGAATCCGAAGACCGGCGAGGCTGAATTTTATGATCTCGGCTGCGATTTTAGTATCCTTGATGTCGTCAAATCCGCAGACTATGCAACGAAACTCAAAGCGCAACCGGTCGGGACGATTATTGAAGCGACTGATCCCGATGGGGATCGACTCGTCGTCTGTGAAATAGAAGAGGCATCGCGGGCAGAGACCCTGGAACGCCTCGGTGTTGATTTCCTTGGTCTTGGTGATAGCCGGCTTCTAACGATTTACACGCCGAATCAGGCGTTTCTCATGTTGATGGACTTCTATGCGAAGCAACTCAGAACTTCTGGACTCTGGGAGAACCATCCGCGGTTCATGATTAAGACGACACCTTCCGCGCTCGCATGGGACCAGTGGGGTGACACAAACGATGTTAAGGTCATTAACGTTCCCGTCGGTTTCAAGGAGATTGCCGCGATTATGAAAAAAATTGAACGGCAGATTGCTGACGCCCCAGACGCACCGGTTGTTATCCAAGATGTCTACGGCGAAACGATTTCACTCGGTGTACAGCCAAGGCTCATTTTTGCGGGTGAAGAGAGCGGCGGAATGATTACCGGTCCTGAGGAACTCATTCGGAGTCAAGGCGGACGAACTGCTATTGCGATGCGTGAAAAATCGGCAGGTGAATCTATGGTGCTTCTCACAGCACTCGCTGCGCATTGTAAACGCGCGGGTATACCTCTGTCTGACTATCTTGCCTCTGTCTTTGCCGAAAGTCGGATCACTGCAACGTGTGATGTCAGAGAAGATATAACGTATTACAACGAGTCTGAACCGAATCCTGAGAAACTTCGTGCAGCGAAGTTGGAAGGTGAGGCAAAACGTGATAAAAATGACCTATTCTTCCTCGGCATCGCTATTGCCCTCCGCGATGAAAAAATAGACATGGCACAGGCACGTACAATCCTTTCAGACGCGCTTCCTGGTCTTGATTTTGATGACCTTGAAGATGTCCGATTTGTTGGTGATGGAAGTTATCTCAAATTTCGTGATAAGTTTGTTGAAGTTCGGAAATCTGGGACAGACGCGAAAACCAAAGCCTATGCCTCTGGCGGCGATAAGGACGAGTGTCGTAAATTCGCCAAAGTCTTCGGTGAGGCAAGCGGTGAATTAACCGAACTTTATACCGAACAAATAGGTCAAACTTACTTAAGGGATGTTGAAAATAGAGCACGGCAAATTTATGATGCCTTTCAGTCAGGTTAATAGCAGTCGGCAAAGGATATAATTCTGCCAGAAACCTTTGTGCCGCAGACTGAAAACTGATCGCTGATGGCTAAAAAAAGGAGACTATCATGGTTAGAACGAGTACCATTCTATTCGGAACGTTTATTGCAGTCGCGCTACTTTTTTCCTACACGATTGCTATCCATGCCGATTGGACCGTCCTACGTGAAGACGATATCATCCGTGGAGACGGGATTGACGGCATGTTACACGATGTCTATTTCATGGATAACCAGAACGGGTTGGTCGTTGGCGATAACGGTCTAATGTTGAAGACAACGGATGGCGGTGCCACGTGGGAGAAAATGGAAGTTGATATGCGTCCTCCCGGGGCAAGGCAAAGACCGGGCGGACCTCCCGGGGGTGGCGGTCCCCCAGCGGGTATGTTCGGTGGTGGCGGTGCTTCACCGCTCTATCATATCTATTTTATGGATGAAAACGCCGGATATATAATCGGTGGTCGAGGCACTATCTTAAAAACCGAAGACGGTGGCAAAACTTGGGCACGGAAAATGGCAAGGAGTGATAACCCGAATCCTGGGCGTCGTGGAGGCGGCATTCGCGCGAACTTGATGGGCATCCAGATGATTAGTGAGACGACCGGTTTCATCGCTGGATCGGAGAATACTATCCTCAAAACAACCGATGGCGGCGAAACGTGGATGGGCAGCTCGGAACGCGCACGCGTCGGCGAAACCCGGAATAACCTTGAAGGTCTTTGGTTTGTTTCCCCTACAATGGGTTGGGTGATTGGTTCATTCGGTACACTTATGCATACTACTAATGGTGGTGAAACGTGGGAGAAGCGGGATCCCGGGTTTGATAATAATCTTTTCGGTATTCACTTCCTTGATGAAAACACGGGTTGGATTTGTGGACAGGAGGGTTTAATCCTACATACCACGGATGGCGGCGCGACCTGGAACCAACAAAAGACCGAATCTTATGACGATCTCCACGATATTATCTTTGTTGATGCAATGGTCGGTTGGGCAGTCGGCGGTTTCAATTCTGTTCTGCACACCACCGATGGTGGTCAGACATGGACGGTATCGAATATACCCGGAGCCGCAAATCTCAAGGGTGTTCATGCAACCGATCAGAACAACTGTTGGACAATTAACGATTGGGGAGTCATCGCAGGATATAAAGTGCAAGAATAGCAGGATAGATGGAAGGGTGGAAGAGAAAACGGAAGTATAGGAGCCCCTTTTCCTATACTTCCAATCTTCCAGTCTTCCAATCCCGCAAGCAAACGGTAAGATTTGTGTCCACCCGAATTAAAAGATCGTAGAGAAAGGAAAACAATGTCAGAACTGAAGAGCCATAAAGTTACCATGCTCGGCACGGGGCTCATCGGAATGTTTTATACGATGACGCTTCACAATCAACGCGGTGCAGACCGCGTCCACAGCGTCTATTCTCGACGCGAAGAACGCGCAACGGCATTCGCTGAAGAGTGGAACATCCCTCACGCAACAACCGATTTAACAGAGGCTATCAACCACCCTGAAACGGATACTGTCGTCATCGGGTTACCCAATAACTTACACCTGAAAGCAGTCGAACTCGCTGCAGCTGCTGGCAAAGCCATTCTCTGCACGAAACCGCTTGGACGCACTGCTGAAGAGGCGAAAGCGATGTTGGACATCGTTGAAAACGCAGGTGTGTTTGGTGGGTATCTTGAAGATCTCGTCTATCCGCCAAAAACCCTCAAGGCGTTGGAATCCGTACAAAACGGCGCACTCGGTAAGATTTTGTGGGTACGTTCCCGCGAGACACACCCCGGTCCCCATAGCGACTGGTTCTGGGATCTCGAACAGGCAGGCGGTGGTGCTATCGTTGATATGGGGTGCCACTGTATAGAAATTATCCGAAACTTTGTTGGGAAAAACAACAAACCGCTTGAGGTGATGTGTTGGGCGGACACGCTCGTTCACCCCATTGATGCAGAGGATCACGGCATCGCACTCATCCGATTTGAAAGCGGTGCAATGGGACAGTTCGAGGTCGGATGGGCATTCCGCGGTGGAATGGATTTACGCGATGAGGTCTCTGGTAGCGAGGGAACTATCTGGCTCAATCATTGGCTTCGCACAGGTTTTGAGATGTTCACGGCTGTCGGACAAGGTGGTTATGTTGCTGAGAAGGCAGAAAGCGATACGGGTTGGCTCTTTCCCGTCGGTGATGAGGCTGCCGAGCTCGGCTATCGGGATATGTTCCTTGATATGTTCAACGCAATCGACGAAGGACGAGAGCCTCTGGAGACCTTCTACGATGGGTACGTCGTCAACGCCATTATTGATGCGTGCTATAAATCCGCAAAATCCAAACAGTGGGAATCGGTTGAAATTCAGGAGTGGCGAGGCGAATTGCAAGCTGTAGATGCTCAAGCAAGCAAGTCGGATGCGGATGAACGCTATGCACACCTCAAAGATGAGCGAATGCCCGACGGCAGAATGAAGCGGATCTTTAGAGATCGGGAAACTGGAGAAATTATTGAACGGGTAGAAGATTAAAAAAATGGAGGCGATTGCTAACAGCAGCAATCGCCTTTATTCAGCGTTCATAGTGTTTCCTCTATTCAATAATCCCGATATGCCGACATTCACGGGTTAACTTCAGTTCCACCTGTTTCAAGAGTTGGCTGACCCTTGGTCTACTCAGTCCTAATGTTTCCGAGATGTCGCACTGTTTCATATTGGATCGAATGGCACTGAAAACCTTGTGTTCACGTTTGGTTAAGCATTTTAACAGGCGCGGCAATGCCTGCTCAAAATCCGCGTTCCACATTTCCCATACCAGTGTGTTCTCAAAGTTGCCCTCCCGACATGAGGTGCTTGGAAGAAACACACCTTGTGGAGATGTGCTTACCTCCGAGGTGCCGTTCGGCACTGCCTCTTCGCTGGGAGGATGTATAAAGTGTCCGTAATGTTGTATCTCCTTTGTTTTTGCGTTGGTCAATGCCCCGCAGATTCGTGGAAGCATGTAAGTACGGAAACTTGCCTTTTGTGCATGATTCGGATCAAACGAGGGTCCTTTTTGGCATAGCGTTATCCGAGCAATCTGCAGCAAATCGTCCTGAAAGCTTGGGAGCTGCGGCTTAGCATACGCGATACATTTTGCACACCGGTTCAGGTCAGGTTCAAAACGAGTCAGTATTTCATTGGTCGTTTCAAAAACCCCGTCATGTTTGTAAGGTGGGCATTTTGCACCTTTCCATTGACATTTGAGTGTCATAGGTTCCTCCTTACGTCGCTGCTACAAAGCAGTTGTTGTAAAGACTTATAGTAAAATCTAAAAATAAGTTTGCACTTTCGCTCCCTGGTAGGCGAGGTTTTGCGGCGTACTCGACCAAATGCGATGTGCATTCCTAACCTCGCCGGTGCAGAGTGTGCAATTATCTGAAATCTACTATAAACGCTATTGTCGGATATTACAC
>VXZL01000361.1 GCA_009845505.1 Candidatus Poribacteria bacterium
ATATAAATGGCGTGAGTTTGATAAAAAATTTAGAGGTAGTATGTTCTGGAAAGTCATGAACCTATTCATCAAAAAAACGTTGTCTTTAATTATAAAAGGGTATTGCATGTCCAAAACTACTTATTGCGAAAATGAACAGTCGAATAAAAAAAGAAAAATCCTGTAACGAAGGAACGGTGTGTTTACAATTATAGAAAAGGAGGGTCTCAAATTACGATGGCAAGAGATAGCTTGTGCGGGGATTACAGTGAAATCGTCGGGGAAAGTTCCCAGATTTTGAATATCCTACAACAAATTGATAATATTGCGGCTACGGCCTTGAAGATTCTAATCTCTGGTGAAACGGGAACTGGCAAAGGGGTGGTCGCGCGTGCCCTGCACAAAAACAGTGGTCGAAACGGAGAAATGGTCTCTATCAATTGTGCAGCGATACCTGAGAATTTATTTGAGAGTGAGTTGTTTGGACATGAAAAAGGAGCGTTTACAAGCGCGAGTAGACGGCATATCGGTAAGTTTGAGAGGGCAGACAAAGGGACGTTGTTCCTTGATGAAATCACCGAGATGCCGCTTCCCATGCAACCGAAGTTACTACGCGCAATTGAAGAAGGTGAGATTGAACGCATTGGCGGTAAAAAACCAATTAGGGTGGATGTTCGGATTGTGGCAGCTACTAATAGAGATATTGTGCAAACCGTTAAAGATGGAATGTTTCGTGAAGACCTCTATTATCGATTGAATGTTGCCTCTGTATCTCTGCCGACGCTATCGAAGAGAAAGGAGGATATCTGTGTGTTGGTATTGCATTTTCTTGAAAAACACCGTCAATTTTCCAGTCTTCCGGTCTTACAAATTTCTCCAGATACGCGAACTCTTCTTGAAACGTATCCATGGCCCGGAAATGTACGAGAGTTGGAGAACGTTATTGAAAGCGTATCTTACCTTATCAAAGGAGCGGTTCTCTTACCAGAACACCTGCCCAAGGAAATTCACACGTACCAAAAGCAATCTATGAATATCTCCCCAGAGATTGCTACGCCTGAAAACGAGCAAAGCGTGAGTGTCCCGCTCGGCACGACGCTTGAGGCGATGGAAGCAACGTTTATCCGTGAAACTTTGGTGCGGTTTGACGGAAATCGGACAAAAACAGCGAGGGTATTAGGGATTGATAAACGGACTTTGCAAAGAAAATTGAAAAAATATGACGCTTAAGATGTGTGATTTCGGAGTGCTATAGCTATAGCATTTGATATTATAGAAAGACTAAGGGGAACTTGAATGAACTTAGGATTAAAAGATAAAGTCGTTGTTGTAACGGGTGCGAGCCGCGGAATCGGACGTGCGATTGCACACGGATTCGCTGATGAAGGCGCACGCCTGAGCATTTGTGGCAGAACCGAAGATACACTCCAAAGCGTAACAGAAGAACTCACGGCAAAAGGTGCGCAAGTCTTTGCCAAACCTACAGATGTCACAGATACAGGTCAAGTTGAGGCGTTTATATCCGAGACGGTGGAAACTTACGGCAAGATTGATGTCGTTGTGAACAATGTCGGTGGGAGTCGATGGACCCCTCTCGAAGATATTTCCGATACCGAGTGGCACGAGATTCTCAATCTGAATCTGGTTTCTGCAGCACGCGTGAACCGACGCGTCATCCCTGAAATGAAAAAACAAGGCGGTGGCGCAATTCTGATGATTACCTCCATCTACGGCAGGGAAGGCGGTGGACACATTACGTACAACGCCGCGAAAGCCGCCGAGATTAGCATGACAAAGTCGTTAGCAAGAGAACTCGCACCCGACAATATCCGCGTGAGTAGCGTTGCCTCGGGTTCGATTCTCTTTCCCGGTGGCGGTTGAGCACGCCGGATCGCAGCCGATCCAGAAATGCTGGATGCCTTTTTGAAAAGCGATATGCCCCTCGGTAGATTTGGAAAACCCGAAGAAGTTGCGAATGGCGTCGTCTTTCTGTCATCGGAACGGGCGCGTCTTGTAACGGGTGCCTGTGTGAACGTGGATGGGTGCCAATCGCACTCGAATATTTAGACCCTTTCTCCTCTTAGTAGGGTTTGCTTTCCAGTGTAGTGCTAATTAGAAAATTACTATATTTGTGTTTGCTACGGCAAAATGCCGTAGTTTAGGTATGGCAAAATGCCGTAGTGCGTCAAAATGCCGTAGTTTAAAATAGGGGTAAATTCAGTTTTGAGGAAGAGAACAAACTTTTTCAACACACAGTTTTTTGAAAAGGTAAGTACCTCAGCCCCTTTGATAAACCGTGGCTATACCTGTGTTTTAAGCACATCATAGCGAAGAAATATTCGCGCGATTTCAACAGTTTTAACACGAATATTGCATCTCAATAAAAGAATTGGCACGAAACTTGCTCTATTACCTTTGTGATATATTAGGTGTACAGTTTTCCACATAGGGCTTTGATAACACTCACAGGTTATCACCGTTCTGATGTTTTTGTGTGGATGGACAGCCCTTCTCAAGTTGTTTATTGTGGTGGAGAGTTCCACTGTCGAAACGCCTCCGTATAAGTCAAATACGGTTTACGATTAACGAACCCACGGGAGGCATGACTCGACAGTGATGAATTATGAAGCCTTAACACGCACATCAGTGAGACATTTACGGTGCCTTGCGTGGGGATCTGTCAAATTTGAAAATTCGATATAAAGGAGGAAAACTCGTGAAGGAACTTGAAATCACCCGAATTAAGGAAGTCGGAAAAAAGACAGTTGCTGACTTCATCCGTTCCGAAACCGGAAGCGTCGGTGTCAAGAACGCTGCTACAATTGGGGCATTCGCTGGTGCCCTCACATTGAGCCAATCCAATACCAATGCTCATTTTGACAATGGGACTTGGGTAGGTACTGAGGTAATCGTCGCAATCTAATTTAACATAAGGAGATAAGTAAAATGAAAGGACCAAAACGTAACCGGATCAAAGAAGTTGGCAAAAAGACGATTGCTGACTTCATTCACTCCGAGACCGGAAGTGTAGGTATCAAAAACGCTGCTGCAATTGGGGGCTTCATAGGGGCCCTTGCACTGAGCCAGTTGAGCAGCGAGGCTGTCAGAGATGAAAATGGAAATATTGTTAGGATCATAACTATCCACGCAATATAGTATTGCATCAAGTTTAAAATTTAAGAGTAAACTCAGTTTGTAGTAGGGCAATTCATTGCCAGTTATTGACTTTTGGACGTGCGATTTATCACATGTCAGTAACAAGGAATAGATTGCCTTGCTGCGAACCGAGATTACCTTCAATTTGAAACTGGATGGAACAATAGACAAAATGACTCAATTATTGGCAATCGCAAAAAAACGAATGCTGCGCAGTAATTTATACACAGGAGCATTACAGTGAAATTAATAATTATCGTTAGTTCCTTGTTTTTCTTTAGTTTCTCTGCCTTAGCAGGGCAATTTTTGGAGACCTTTGAGAACACTAATTTAGAGGAGTGGCAAGAACTCATTTGGCTTAATCTTGATATTGGAGCGGTTTCATGGGAAATTATTAATGGAGAACTTCAGGGAATCGCTCCCATGGCTATAACACGCTTGCTCATAATAGGTAATGAAATATGGCAAGATTACGACATTGAAATTGATGTTAAGCCGCTGAAAAAACATGGACCCGGAAATATAGCGATTGCCGCGCGGGTTAAGGGAACATCAGCAATCTGGTGTTTCGTTGGCGACACTCCCACAATTGTGGAAGAAGATGGCGTACCTTCACCTGAACCTGAGTCATTGGTGAGTTGTTGGGGCGGCAATTTTCACGAGGGAAAGAAAAGTAGAATCTTCAAATCTAAAGTTCATCCGCTTTTGAAATTAAATAAATGGTCTACGTTGAAGTTGGGCATTCATACCAATAACTTGAGTTTTTGGATTAACGGTAAGCCAGTTTTGGAATCCATGGTTGATTTGCCAGGATTGCTTATAGGCAAAGGCGGTTTGGGGATCGCGGGTTATACGGCAAGATTCGATAATATAACTATCACCCACAAAAACGGGTTATTTGTCCAACCTCAAGCGAAACTTACAACAACGTGGGGAAGGTTGAAAAGGTTTTAGAGCAATTGGTTTTTGAAGGAAGATGATTAATCCAATTTGCTATCCAACAAGCCATTAACTTATGAACGTACGGTTTTCAAGAAAAAAATAATTCTCCGCACTCGAACGGAGTGCTAATGTTTATAAAAGCGTGGCAGCTTAGGTTATACTAACTTACCTTAAAGGAGCCTCATGATGAAATCAATAATTATTGGTAGTTTTCTGTTTTTCCTCAGTTTTCTTGCCTTGGCAGGACAATTTCTGGAGACCTTTGAGGACACTAATCTGAAGGAGTGGCGAGAAATTATCCTGCAAGACGGGGCTCCCGGTTCATGGGAGATTGTTGACGGCAAACTTCAGGGAATAAGCCATGGAGGGAACACGCGTTTACTGAGCGTGGGTGATAAAACATGGCGAGATTACGAGATTGCCGTTGAGGTCAAGCCCAAAAAAAAACATGGTCCTGGAAATATTGCAATTGCAGCGAGAATCAGGGGGACCTCGGCAATAGTGTGTGTGATTGGAGATATGCCGGTTCTTGAACCTAAATCCAGAGCGATCTGTTTCGGAGGTAATTTGCATAATGATAAAACTTTGTCGCTTGGTGCCAAACTCAGCCCGTTTTTAAGACTCAATAAATGGTCCACTTTGAAATTGCAGGTTCAAGGAAATACTCTTATCTTCTGGATTAATGGGAAGCAAATTTTGGGTCCCTTAGAAATTCCAGAACTTCAGGTAGTTCAGAGAATTGATCCAGAATTCCCTAGCCTTCTTATAGGAGGTGCTGGTATCGGACTTACGAATTATACAGCAGACTTTGATAACATTATCATCACCGGCAAGAGTATCCCAAATAAGGGTGGATTGTCAGTATCACCTGAAGGACAACTCGCGACAATGTGGGCAAGTTTGAAATGGTTTTAGAGAAAGGGATTTAGGAATATCCATGTTGAAAGAATCTATATGCTCCATAAATACAGACCGAACAAGAAAGTGTATTGTTCTGGACATATTCCCAAAACCACAGGAGGCACCTGATGAAATTTGTAATTGTTGTATTAATGCTTTTTCTTCCACCTACTTTCGCTTTAGCGGGTACATTTGTGGAAACTTTTGATGACAGGGATTTGGATAATTGGCGAGAGATGTTTCAGAATGATATACCCTCGGGTTCTTGGGAAATTGTTGATAGCGAACTTCATGCCATGAGTCTTGAAAGTTTCATACGTTTACTCACAACGGGCGATGAAATGTGGCACGATTACACCATTGAATTTGATGTTAAGCCACTCGAAAAACATGGGATTGGAAGTCTTGTGATTGCTGCCCGGATTAAAGGACCCCAGTTGGTATTTTGTGAGGTTGGTGACCTGCCTTTCGGTATAAAATCAAACGTAATCTGCCGTACCACTGGCAATTTTCACGGAAAATACTCGGAGCTCTTGTACTTTTCACCTCATCCGCTTTTAAAGATGGGCGACTGGTCTACGCTGAAATTGAAGGTTCACGGTGAAGCCTTCACTTTCTGGATAAACAGTAGGCAGATTGTGCAAACCGGGGATGACTTTACTTTAGAGATACATGAAAATCAAAAAACTGCAATTGTAGGAAAGGCAGGTAAACTCAGCGGCTTTCTAACAGGCAGTATTGGCTTAGGACTAGCGAATTATACAGCACGCTTTGATGATGTCATCATTACTGGCGACGATATCCCAGATAAGAGAGCATTATCTGTAACGCCTCGGGTAAAACTCGCGACGACATGGGGGCGATTAAAGCACTTTAAAAAAAAATAGAGTGAGGGATACCATGTTGAGGTTTCCAACCCAGATACACCATCTCCATAAATTTAAGCACGACGATAGTCTGTACATTGCCGATCTGGATGTATTCAGACTGGTTGAAGTCAATCAGATTGCCTGGGACGCTGTGGAATTGTCCACAACGCTGGAAACCGAGAAATTAATTGTGTACCTGAGCCAAATCTATCCGAGGGAATTGGTGCTTGAAACCCTTGAATTATTGGGAGATTTTCAAGACACCGGTCTAATTTTTTATTCTCCTTCATGGGTTCCTCTACCAGATTCCAGAAGCGATCGGTTAAAGATTTACGTGCCTCAAGGTAAGGATGAGTGGTTTTCAGACCCGGAATCTATTTCGGCCGGAACGAACGTTGCTCTATATCATACGGCTCAGAGTCTCTCGAAATTTGCTGATATCTATCTGTCTGGGGAAACTGAGGAGAAAATCACACGAGGTATCTACACAGTAAAGTTATCTGTAGCGGAACTGAAGGAATCGCCAAGGAGATTTAACCAAAAATTAAGCCAATTTGGAGTGAACGGTATCTTGGCTTATCAAAGTTACGGCAGCTACGAACTCTTTCCGTTCTTCCGAGAAGTCAATTTGCCAATAGTCGTTCAGAATCATGCCCCCAGAGGACATGCCGGTCAAGCGATTAACACTACCTTGTTACACCATGCTTTAATGCGTCCTTATGATGCCTTTACATCACCGTCCGATTCTGTTGCCAAATTCTACTCGAAATTTGTGGGTGATACGCACCATTTTCACACAAATCCAAACGGTGTGGATTCAAAGACCTTTAAACCTCTTGATAAGTCCGAGGCGAAAGCGGCTATCGCTGAGATTGTGCAAGACAGTCGGATTGAAGAAAAACTAACCGTCGGATTTCTCTCGCGTTTTCAGCCCGAGAAAGGCGCGCACATCTTCATTCAACTCGCTGAAATGCATCCCGAGCTCCTTTTCTTAGTAGGCGGGAAATTTTTACTCCGTCCCACTTATGAGAAATTACCCGATAACTTAATCTATGTCGGTTTTTTACCTCGAAAGCAGCTGCCGACCCTCTACAACGCCTTTGATATCTACTGTTTTCCCTCAATGGCAGCAGAGGAGACATTTGGACTAACACTCTTGGAAGCGATGGCATGCGGTGTGCCGCCTGTTGTGCCAAGATTTGATGGCCTACCTGATGTGGTTGGCGACGCTGGGGTTATCGTGCCTGCCGACGAGTTCTCAGAAGATATGGCAGGTTTTGCTGCTTATGTTTCGCCTACTGAACTCTCTAAAGGTATTGTTTCGCTCCTCGATGATGGTGTCCGGCGCGAACTTGGACAGCAAGCACGCGGTCGTGCGGTGACTTTTACGTGGGATAAGAATGCGGAGAGACTCGTTGAACTCTTTCAAGAATTGAATCAAATCAGGCACAATCAAAGAACCCCACCCGATCTCTCTGTCGCCTTTGTCCCGCATTTTGACGCTTTTCAGCACCAAATTGAAAACCGCGCTCTGCTTCTCAATTTGACCTCTTTTCTGGAGTCACCCCTCCAGCAAAAAAGCGGATATGTTCAAACCATGGAAGAAGGGCTGGCACTAATCTTGTTGAAACAACATACACCGAGGCAGGTTGAGGCGGTCTTAACGCACATATTCGATGATGCTTCCGAAGCTGCCAAAACTGTTGAGAGGGTTCAAAATTTCCTTAACGCATTGGCGTAATATAGCGTGAGTTCAATAACAAGTCTTTGTACCGTAGAATGTTAGTTTGCCGGATAACGCGGCACAAACTGAATGAAGTTTAAAAATTTAATTCGTTAATTTTTGAACGTGCGATAAATCGCCCTACTACGAACTCGCTCGTTTGTAGTAGGGCAATTCATTGCCCGTTAATTATTGAAGTATTTTATTAGTCTTCATACAGTTTGTGCTACAAGGAAGATTGAGAATATCAGATGATTAGATTTCCAAGGACACTTCAACAAATACACACCTTTGAAAAAGATGGGGTCTGGTACGTTGCGAATCTCCAGACAGGGGATGTGCTTCAAATTGATGACATCACCGCCGATATTCTGGCGTTGTGCAGTACGTACGATAACGCCGGTATCCTCAAAAAACTTGGGCACAAGTATTCAGAAGGTCAGATTCTTGAAACCTTGCAAGAGTTAAGCAGTGATATAGAAACATTTCTGTTTGTACCCGAACAGAATTTAAGATAAACAGCCCAAGGAAAATT
>VXZL01000354.1 GCA_009845505.1 Candidatus Poribacteria bacterium
AATATACTCTGGGAATGAACATTTTTGTATCCGAGATCTTACGCAGCCTGAAGGCATTGATAAGATGATACCGCAAATTGTAGAGCAAATTAGCCGAGGTCGAACAGTCTTCCGTCTGCCTTTTAAAGATGATCTGAGTCAGGAAGACATAGGGCTCTTGAAAGATCAGTTCTGCAAATTAGGTGAGAGATATGTTTTGTTATTCCTACGCGATCTCCAACCAGATTTCAAAAGACCCTTCAAAACAATTAAATGGATTGATGAACGCGATGATCAAACCGGAATTTGTTCCTATATCCATCATCGTCATAGTAAGATTCAAGGCGCGTCTGAAGTTGAGTTGACAATGTCACTGAATGGTGAAAATCAATTATCAGAGATGTTCCTCGTTTTTCACAAAGTGGTTCAACCTCCACAATATGTGATTGATGCACTCTTAAAGCAGACTAAACATGACGAAAAACGACAGAAAATTCAAAAGTCGGCGAAAAAACGACAACCAATTGAAATTGCGTTCAAACTACATAACAGTGGTAGTATCACAGCAATAGATGGCAATTGTGTGCTGTTTGCTTATCTTCCTACGGAGAAAGAGACGCACCTGAAATTTCTCATTCAGGCACGGTATCAGACAACATCGGGACGTGAGGGTATCCAATCTCCAAGTGAAAATCCATGGAACAGATGGTTGGTTCAAGAGACCGCTAAATTTCTCCCCGAAATTTTGGAACAGTTGAAGGCAAGCGATTTACTTGAACCAGGATTCTTCAATGTATTACCTCTGAAAGGCGAGGTGGAAAATGAGTTTAAACTTATTGCTGAGGCATTACAAAAGGCGATGAAAGAAGGGGAATTCGTTCCAACGCAATGCGGTGAGTATGCCAAAGCGGAGAACGTATTTTACCCACACCGTGAATCTTTGTCAGAATTGATTGAAAGCAGTTGGCTGTATCCGAAAAGCAGCTGGTTGCATCCAGATGTGGGGTTGTCTGGTCGTGTTTTTAGCGTTATGAAGGAGGCAGGAGTAAAAGAGATAAATGTCGGCCAAGTATTGAATTGGCTTGAACAGCGAGACTGCAATTGGTTTAAGACTAAATCTAATGAGCGGCTGCGTTCCTTGTATAACTATTTGAATAGTCAGCAGTCTGAATTGGAGCGGATAAAGAAACTACCGCTGGTTCGACTTGAAAACGGGCGACATGTGTGTGCCAGTGAAGCATTCTTTCCGCCGGAGACAGATGAAGCGCGGAAAGAAATTGCACCTTTTCTCGACGAGTTGCCTATTCTTCAGTCAGCCCTTCTTGAAGGCGAAGAAGGGAATGACATCAAAGGCTTCCTTGGTAAGTTTAAGTTAGGCGTTAGGGGGTTAGAGCCTCAAGAGATGGTTGATAAATGGATTCTCCCACAATATTCTCGGTGTGACAAACCTTGTAAAGAACAAAATCGCTTACATGTCCATTATATTTTTAAGGTTTGGAACAAATTTTTAGGGTATCAGTACTTGAGGGAAAAAATCAGTGAAACTCCGATCCTGAGGTCTTATAGGGGTATCCAACCAGAAACCTTTAGCTTTGTAAAACCTGATGATGCCTATCTACCCGAAGCCTACACAGGCGATACTCACTTGGAAACCTATTTTTCCGTGTCCGATAATGATGTGTGGTTTGTAGATGGTGGATATCTGGATGGCAACTCTAATGCAAAAGAGTGGTTCAAGTTTTTGAAGGCGATTGGTGCTATGGATACACCGCGAGTTGATAAAATAGAAGTAGTTGGTAATAAAGCGGAGTGCAAAAAACGAAGTATTGAATATCAAGAGAGTAGAAAACCTTTTGAAGATGGCGAATTTAAAGATGTTCCCAGAAAAGGGGATCAGTACTTTGATGGTTACATTGTGGATCCTTGCTGGGTTGGGTTGTCGCAAATATTGACTCAAATTAAGAAGCGCAACGGAGTAAATCTTTCGTGTTCCATCTGGAATCTGGTAATTAAAACGATTAAACCTCTTTCGCCAGAGAAACAAAGAGGGCAGAAAGCATCAGATCGAGATGCCTTTTTTCAAGGTGCCTATTGTTGGTTGCCCCGTTCTAAAAGAAATGAAAAAACCGAAGAATTTGAATCTCTATTCTATCGTGACCTCATAGATACTAATTGGATCCCTGACGAAGAAGGCACGCCTCGTCAGCCTTCTGAACTGCATGCTCCGACTGATGAGAATCGTAAGTTATTAGGAGGTAGTGTGGTTTATCTACACCCGGATTTCGATGTTAGTACACAACCTGCCCAATGGCTGGCTAAAAAATTGAAAATCGATCTGAAGGCAAATACAAAAAGTGTTATGAAGTCCCTCCAAACTTTGAGTGGTACCGAAGCAAGTGTAAAAGATGTTGAACCTCTTTACCTTTTTCTTGACCGGCAATATGACCTCCGAAGCGAAGAATTTAAGAAACTCCCCCTGATTTTTACGCCTAATCTAGAGTCGCACTGGTGGCGTGTGGACGAGGTATTTTGGGAGGATAAGAGTGAGGTCCTTGACAGTGATCATCGTTGCCTCAAAGCACATTATCCAGCAAACCTGAGATCCTTTTTCATTACTCTCGACGTTTCGGAGCAAGCATCTCAACGAGATTACGCTTGTCGCATTCAAGAGATAACAACCATAGAACAAGCGGAAAACGAGGAGGTGCGTGAACGCGTCCGAAGGCTTTACAAGTGTTTAATACCGTTGCGAAAACACGAATGGGAGGTAATATATGACGATAAATGCTGGCTCGGTAAGGAGGGAGATGCGTGGGGATTTTTCACCCGGCAAGAGTTAGTTTTGAAAGATCACCCCTATATTGGTGAGATTTTTGAGGGCAAGGTTCCTTTTTGGACATTTGACGATGATTTGTCAAGTCTTGCTTCAGCTCTGCAGATAGAGGTGTGCTCTCAGGCACAAGTCGAATTCCACTCGGAGGGAGATCAAGAAGAAGATCCAGATTGGTCAGAAAAGGTGAGAAACCTACGTCTATACATTCATGCTTTCCTCAACTCACCTGGTTTGTGTGAAAAACGTGAAAAAGAAAAATCTGCTGAGGTTTTAAATCAAGTGTCGGTTTGTCGAGTACAAGAACTAAAGGTAACATACACGTTGAAGGGAATTTCTGCTCCCGATCTGAATCCACGTCAGAGTTTTTTGGATGTAACCGATCAACAAGCAAAACTCTGGTTAGGGTTAGAAGTAGATAAAAGTGAATATGCCGAACTTATTGGTGATGCTTTGCAGGATCACTTCGGTGCCAAGGACTTAGGCAGATTTGTTGAGGATTTGCTGACACCGACAAAAGAACAAGACAGGGTACTCTCTAATTGGAAAAGAAAAGGTCTTGATACCAAATTCCTTGATGAGTATCCTAAAGATGATGAGGAAAAACGGATAGAGTTTCTTGATGAGAAGCTTCCTGATGAACCTCAGAGTGGAGATGCTGATTTTGCAGCTGATGAATCTAATATGAGAACTCCACCAGATAACGAAATGCCAAAAACAGACGATGAGGATAATGATTCATCAGTAGCAGGGAATGAATCCGAAACTCACTTTTCCAGAATTAGAAGGGACGATTCAAGAACCGGTCAGCCTCGGATCGAAACATCTATAGACAGTGAAACCACAGAAATAGACAGATCGGTTTCGGATACGCCATTTTCTACCTATATTGACAGTAGAATTACTCAGAACGTAAATGAAGAATTTCGACCGGAAAAGTCAACGGTCAATGAAGCCTCAGAAACAGAAAGCAAAGATAGTCACTCAGTTACACCACCCACGATTAGGACAAATCGACAGCGTGGACATTCACTAAGCACTTCCGGGAGAAAAAGCAGCAGAGGCCACAGTAATAGTGGAGGTAGCGGCGGTGGAGAAAGCGATGAGCATCGGGAATTAAAGGAACGCTTAGCATCGAATACTTTTGAGCTTGGTGCCGAATTAGAACTTGTTGAAGTTGAATATACATTTGAATCGGGTGATAGAGTGGACATTTTGTTGAAGGATGGTTCTGAGAATCCTGTAACTGTAGAAGTAGAAATAGGTTTTTCATCTGGTTCTGGAAGGTACGTTGGAGTTTGGCAAGCTGTGAAATATCAGCACCTTGCAGCTGTGAAATATGAAATGCCATGTGAACAAGTGCGTAGCATACTTGCAGCACCAGAAATTCCTGAAGACGTTAAAAAGAAGTGTGAGGAATTAGGAATCGAACCCGTTGAAATATCCCAACAGTAGGAAACATAAATGTCTCAGGACAAACGCAATTTTGACCGTCCGGCATTCTGTGAGATGGAGATACTTGGACAAACCCATACATTTGGATGGCACAACCTAACAGGTTATGCTACAAAAGAGCAGACTGCACAAGTCCCATGTCTATGAGATTCGTTGATCTTTTTGCTGGCTGTGGTGGTATGACGCTCGGATTCCAAAATGTTGGGTTTGAGGCAGTTGCCGCTTTTGATAACTGGGACGCAGCTGTTCAGGTCTATCGCGCTAATTTTGCACATGACATACACAGTCTTGATCTCAGCAATTGGCAAGAAAGTCTAACGATATTAGATTCATATCGGTTTGACATGATTATTGGAGGTCCTCCGTGTCAGGATTTTTCACATGCAGGGAAACGGGATGAGAATTTGGGAAGAGCGGATTTGACCGTGAGTTTCGCACAGATTGTCGCACATACAAAACCGCAATGGTTTGTGATGGAAAATGTGGATAGAACCGTGAAAAGTCAACGATATCGGCAAGCCGGTGAGATTCTCAGAGAGGCGGGATATTCACTGACTCAGCGGATTTTGGATGCTAACCAGTGTGGCGTTCCTCAAAAACGAAAACGCCTTTTTCTCATCGGTGAGTTAGGATTATCGACATCTGTGGATAGCAGATCCCTTGCAAGTTATCTGGATAACAATCTGATTGTTGAACCAATGACAGTGCGCGACTACCTCGGAGATAGCCTTAACATCGCACACTATTATCGGCATCCTCGTAACTACAGTCGTCGCGCTGTCTTTAGTGTTGATGAGCCGAGTCCAACGGTGAGAGGGGTTAACCGTCCAATTCCGAAAACTTACAAGACACATCCAAAGGACACCGCGCCGGTTTCAAAGGAAGTGCGTCCACTCACAACTTTGGAACGAAGTTATCTCCAAACGTTTCCAAAGAGTTTTCATTTTGATGGGTCGAAAACCGATTTAGAGCAAATGATTGGAAATGCAGTCCCTGTAAAACAGGCGGAATACATTGCACGTTGCATTGAAGCCTATATTTCGGAAAAGGAAAGTCCTTCGGATTCAGTTCAACAGGACTCTGTTCAGTTACTTCTATTCCGAGAACCAAGGTGAAACAGGTCCTAAGGGTCTTTGGAATTTCGACCCAATTTCTAAAGCAAAATGGGTACAAATCTATGCTTGATCTAACCGTTATTTTCGTAGTTTGTGTAATATTCTTTTCAATCCAGCTGACTGCAGTGGCGAAGAATGTTAATATCCCTGAACCCCTTCCTCCGCCAACTTCTGTGCGCGAAACTTTTAACCTTGACCCGTTTTATGAACAGTGGATTGATGTGGAAGGGTTGCCTGTTGTGGCATCAGCGAAGGTGAATCCTTACGCTGTCAAGGAAGCAGCGTGGCTGATTCGACGGATGATTGGACATCGTCAGGACATATTGCAGGCACTCGCGGAAAATAACGTGCGTTTCGCTGTGATGGCATATAGCGAACTGACAACTGATATTCCTGAACACAGTGATCTCCAACCCGACTATTATTGGGACCGTCGCGCACGAGGCTTGGGTTCGACCCCAGTCAGACCCGCGGTGAGTTGTGGTGAGGAAAATTTGCTTAATTATTCAGGTGATCCCTATTCAACAGAAAATATTCTGGTCCACGAATTTGCGCATGCGATTCACCAGATGGGCTTGAATACAGTCGATCCTGACTTTGATGGTCGGCTTGAGGTAATGTACAATGCTGCAAAAGAAAAAGGGTTGTGGCAGAATACTTACGCGATTACCAATAAAGCAGAGTACTGGGCTGAAGGGACCCAATCTTGGTTTGATACGAACCGGGCAAACGATGATCAACACAACCACGTTGATACCCGTGACAAATTGAAAGCATACGACCCAGCACTCGCTGCGTTGCTTGCTGAAGTTTATGGGGATATGGACTGGCGATATACGCAAGCGGTAACTCGGACACACCTCGCACATCTCCAAGGATTCAATCCTGAGATGTCTCCAAAGTTTGAATGGTCCCCTGAAGTAATAGAATTGACGGAGTTCTATCAGCAGTTGAAGGATCCAAGCAGCGATGGTGGTGGCAGATGGATAAACTTGAAGAAACAGGATCTGAGTTCGCTTCCAAATCTAAGATCGGGAGATGACGACACGGAAACGGCAATTCTTTTCGTGAATAACACGGAAGCCGAGATTGCCTATTATTGGGTGGATTCTGAGGGGAATGAGAAATCTTACGGTAAGGTTGCGCCGGACGCTTTTGTGAACCATCAGACATACGTAGGACATGTTTGGCTCATCAAGGATGTGGACGGAAGTAACCTTGCTGTATTTCGCGCTGAGGCGGAAATTGGACGAGTGCTTGTTGGGGCGAGACCACTGGCTCAGGAGAGATCAGAGTGAATAAAGTTGTACAGAAGGTTACTGCTTTTATCACACGTGAACGAAACGGTGTCAAAGAATTGCTTGTTTTCAAACATCCGACGACAGGCACCCAAATCCCTGCGGGGACTGTTGAAAAGGGTGAAGATATTGAGACTGCTGTGAAAAGAGAAACTTATGAGGAGACGGGCTTGCAGCTTGTAGAAATTGAAAACTATCTGGGTTGTTTTGAAAATGAATTAGAAGATAACCAAAGAATAATAACGGAAACAACGCAGGTTTATATTGAACCCGACTTAACTGCCATTCCGTACAAACGAATGCTGCCCAAGGGACTTACCGTTAATTACCTTTCCACACGGGAGAATTTCACACGCGTTTCGTACATTGAGTATGAGTTTGACAAATTTCACAAGCCTATACATATTGGGACTAACATTACCGGATGGGTGCGGAATGAAAACTTAAGTGCGGAGAAGAAAAGACATTTTTTTCTTATGTCCACACAGGAGGAAACAGCGGATGCGTGGGAATTAAAGAGCGATCTGGGGCACATTTTCAAGCCTTACTGGACACCACTTTCGCCGAAACCTCAAATTATACCCCCGCAAGACAAGTGGCTGGATTTTGTCTATGAGAAAATCTGAATCGTGATAAAATGTGCATGAGACGTAGGAGCGAGGTAACCTCGCCCCTACAGTTAGCGTATTGGAAAACGGAGTAGAGAAAACATGAAAAATCTTAAACTGACTTCACTCGGACAAATTCCGGAAGCAGACATCACCTTTGGAGATCTGACGGTGTTTGTTGGTGAACAAGCAAGCGGAAAAAGTATCTTATTACAACTTCTAAAGCTCATTTTAGACGCGGGCGCTATTACGCACACTCTGAAAAAACACGGTTTTGATTGGCAGAAAAAAGTTGATAATTTTCTGTTCCTTTATTTCGGTGAAGGGATGCAGACGATCTGGAACACAGATGAGACAAAAGTCAGCATTGATAAGGTAGATTTTACACCTCGAAAGGCATTATCAAGAAGAAAAACAAAGGAAAACCTATTCCTGATACCGGCGCACCGGGTTGTAACGCTTAAAGACGGCTGGCCCCGCGCGTTTACAGACTATGCAACAAGTGATCCATACGTTGTTAAGGCATTCAGCGAGGAGTTACGCCTATTATTGGAAAAAGGACTGGGTTCAGGTAAGGGGCCGATCTTCCCGCAAGTAGGGCGCATGAATAAGACACTTCGAGACGCGATCAGGGAAAGCATCTTCGGAGACGCTGAAATTAGATTGGATAGGTCAGGATTACGTAAACGCATTGTCTTAGACGTTGCAGGCACTCAGTTACCATTCATGACTTGGTCAACCGGACAAAGAGAATTCACACCTCTCCTACTGGGACTGTATTGGTTAATGCCTTCTGGGAG
>VXZL01000612.1:0-772 GCA_009845505.1 Candidatus Poribacteria bacterium
CTGTTAGTATTAATGCCGCGATTTAAAAAGCCAAGTGTTGCATGACAGCAAAAAAGTATTATTTTCAGTTCTTTCTCTTGACACAACTTAAGCAAACCCATATACTAAGATGACGTGAATTTAACACAAGAATCTATAATCGAGAATCAACACCTAATTACTGACAGCCAACAACCCATAACCATTATGAAGCTTTTATCTATAAACGTCTCAAAACCGAAACCTATCCAATACGGTGGCAAGACGATCCGGACCGGGATTTTCAAAGAGCCTGTATCAGGCACCGTGATGCTCAGAGAAAAGAACATTGACGGCGATGGACAGGGCGATCTCCGGGTACACGGTGGTACCTATAAAGCCATCTACGGGTACCCTTTTGAACATTATACCCACTGGCAGCAGGAATTGCAAAGAGACGACCTAACTTACGGACAGTTTGGGGAAAATCTCACCGTTAAAGGTCTGCTGGAAGAAGCAGTTCGTATAGGCGATGTCTTTCAGATAGGTTCAACCGTGAAATTACAGATTACCCAACCCCGTGTGCCCTGTTTCAAACTCGCTTACAAAATGGGGCTCCCAGAGTTTCCCAAACAGTTTTTAGAGAGTCGGCGCGTCGGCTTCTATTTCCGGGTGCTTGAAGAAGGCGAGATCACCGCTGGCGATACAATTGCCTGCGTTGAGAGTCCCCCGGAATCGATGAGCATCACAGAAATAGTTAACCTACGCTATTTTGATACCGACAACCGCGAGAAAATCGCACAAGCCAGAAAAC
>VXZL01000612.1:782-8010 GCA_009845505.1 Candidatus Poribacteria bacterium
CTCGCCGAGTTGGAAGCGGGATTTTTGGCGTAGCTTGCAAGCCAAAAACTTGCTCTAAAAAAGTACGAAGATTCTAAACAAATGAATATCTTTAAAGCAACAACCAAACGCGAAACCAGCGAAGCCGCAGCACATCTCGCAAGTAAGAAACTTCGGGAAGCAATCACTGCGCGCGAACACGCCAGTTTCATCGTTGCCACTGGCGCGTCCCAATTTGACTTCCTCGCCGCACTCACCGCAGACAAAACGATTAATTGGGACAACACAACAATGTTCCATCTCGATGAATATATCGGCATTCCTGAACCGCATCCCGCCAGTTTTCGCAAGAATCTCCGAGAACGCCTCGTAGACATTGTTCATCCCGGAACGGTACATTTTCTGGATGGAGAAGCTGACGAACCGCAAGCCGAATGTGCCCGGCTCAATCAGATTATTTCGCAACATCAAATCGATGTAGCGTTCGTCGGTATCGGTGAGAATGGACACCTCGCCTTCAACGATCCGCCAGCGGATTTTAAGACAGAAGATCCTTATATCCTCGTCGAATTGGATGAGGCGTGTCGTCTCCAGCAGGTAGGGGAAGGGTGGTTCAAAGGACTTGATGAGGTGCCGACCCAAGCGATTTCAATGTCTATCCGACAGATTATAAAGGCACAAACAATCGTCTGTACTGTACCGGATGAACGGAAAGCAGAGGCAGTACGGAATTGCTTACACGGCGAGATAACACCGATGCAGCCCGCTTCAATCTTACAGACGCATCCAGACTGCTCGGTGTTTCTTGACGCTGGGTCGGCATCCTTGTTGTAGAGCGAGATTGGGAACCTCGCCGCTGTTATCTATTGCCACTTTTTGATTTGTCCCCAAGTGACAGCAAGTTTGTCTTCTGGCGCGACATCAAACGGAATCTGACCGAGGGCGTAGAGAATTGAACGATGAATCAGTTCCCAACCGTCCTCTGTCACCATCTGCCAACCGGTTGAATGGGGCCAGATGTTGACGTGTATCGCTTTCGTGAAGCCTTTGATTGTTTTCGCGCCTTCCTCATAGACAGAAATGGCGACCAAATCGTCGTTATCGGCACGCACGGCTAATATATCAATATCACCTTCAAAGCCACTACACGTCATGAGGGATGCCGCGGGTTTGCTGACTGTGATTTTGTCCTTGAAACCTTCGGTGATGGGGTGGTCGCTATTGACGATAGTCAAGTCGTCGCCTGCATCGGAGTTGAACGTTCCATCGGCTGCGAAACCCATATCGTCGTAGGTCCATGACTCTGCATTGACAACCGGGATGGCTGAATCTTTGTAAGCGTCGAGAATATTAGCACTCGAGGTTGATTCCGAAATGAAGACAAAATCGATGCCCGCGAGATTACCCGGATGCTTCGCTAAATGCTCGCGAAGTTCGATTTCATAACCCCAGTCCTCAAGGTAATCTACGAGCAAAACGTCCTTCGGATCGGGTTCACCAGAGCCAACGAGCAACAATTTTTCGCCTGCAGCAATAACCGGACCTGCAGCAAAAAGTAGCACAAGGATCGATAAAAAGAAGTAACGATACATGATAAGACTTTTCCTCCTGTTAGATTTCGTTTGGAGATATTAGAATTCGATCAATCTCAAATCAAACTTAGATAGGACTTACGCAATTTCTAATGAGTACCTACGGCCCGCACGCCGCTGGTGAGGTTTCCTAACCGCACCGATAAAGGAAGCTGCGTAAGTCCTGTTAGATATACTCTATAGGAAGCCACGAGAAATGTCAAGCCTTTTTGATTAGAACTTACGCCCCCCGCTGGTGGTTGCGGTTTCCTAACCGCACCGAACGCGCTCTGATAAACCGAATTCTACACTACACTACGGCTGCAGCAGCCCAGGAGTACATAATTAAAAAATGTCCACCCAACATAATTCAGAAGCACCTCAGCAAGGCGGACTCACACCTCAGCAGAAGCAGCAATTCCACGACGACGGTTTTTTGTTTGTCCGAAACCTGCTCCCCAACCAAGCACTTCAGCCGCTGATTGATGAGTTGGCACAATTCGTTGATGACGGCACACAGGCGGCAGTTAAACATGGAGTCCTTGATGCGTCAGACACTTATGACAACGAACCGTTTGAGACGCGACTTGCACTCGTATCAAATGCCTGTTCTGAACCCAACTATATTTGGAGCAACTATTTCCGAGACCAGAAAATCCGAACCCCTGGGATGTTCACACTCAGAACAGCACCAGCCCTCCTTGATGTTGTCGAATCGCTCATCGGTGGTGAAATCTTGGCACACCCACAGTTTAATTTTCGCGCCAAAATGCCGAACCAAGACATTACAGTTATCCCGTGGCATCAGGATTTGGCGTATCTCATACCCGAGGATGCGGGTGATACATTGGTTGTAAACGTCTGGCTGCCACTCGTTCGTGCAACCGAGGAAAACGGATGTATGCAGGTCATCCGCGGTTCACACTGTTTCGATCTGATTAATCACAACTTTCAAGATCAGACCCCAGGGCATACGGGCGGCAAAGGCATCAGCGATATCGAACTACCCCCCGGCGATATTGTCACCGCCGAACTTGATGTTGGGGATGTCTTGCTAACGAGTGAAAGGGTTGTCCATCGTGGACTTCCGAACCGCGCCGATACCGTTCGTTGGAGCGTTGACACACGCTATAGCCAAATTGGTCTGCCAACCGGTCGCGCGAGCGTTCCGGGTTTCGTCGCTCGGAGTCGCGCAAATCCTGAAAACGTTGCCAAATCTCATCACGATTGGAACCGCTTATTCGCGTCGAGCTGATGACCGCCTAACATGTTCTGCCCGATTTTTGTTTGGTAGAAACACGCTACAGATTCATAGGGCTGTTTAGTTTTAGGCTTTTTGTCAAATCTATCTGAAAAGTCGTGACCGGAAGGCCGCTGCTATGGTGGAGAATGTAGAAGCGAAAACCTAAAGCTTCGCAAAACTATGGTAAACCAGATAAATAAACAGACATTTGCCCCCTACTGGGTAGGCGAGGTTTCTAACCTCGCCGGTGTAGAGTGTCTAATTAATTCTAAGGTTTACCATAAATGGCCGCTAAAGAAACCTGAAATCATCTGGTATTTTTGCTACTTATATGGTATACTATCTGACCAGTTTGGTAGCATTCGGAAGCGGACCGCCCGTATATCTGACACCCTCTCACCTTCATAGAGGAATAAATGGAACTCCGAACTGGAAAATCCAATAGAATAGGTATTTACTTATGAATGATCGAGATGGACAGATTCTCACGCTGAGTATCGCTCAAGAACTCATTATAGAGTTGTTCGCAGGCGCGACTGTCCGAAAGCAGGAAATCGTAAGAGCAGTGGATCAAGCACACACAGAACGTGGTGGGCAACTACCGACAGTTGGAGTTGATCGTCCTGTCACACACGCGCTGTCAAGAATGAAACAATTGGGGCTTGCTGAGAACCCAGAACATGGTATTTGGATTATAAAGCCGGCGCGAATCAAGACGCTTGCTGAGTTTATGGAATGGGCAAAGAAATTAGATTCTGAGGAATGTGTATTTCGGGGTGTCCCGAATAAATCCTACGGCATACAAGCATCTGCTTATCGCCGCGTGAAAAATGAAGATGACAGGAATTTTGAGAGATTCCGCCAAATTAATACAGATTTGATTGATGAAACAATCCTTCGCGGGTACGATGAGAGGAATGGACGACAACTCAGCCATTTGGAAATGCTCGCAGAACTACAGCACCACGGAGCAGCTACCTGTCTAATAGACTTTAGTTACAGTGCTCAGGTCGCACTCTGGTTTGCCTGTCAACCAGATTCCAAGACTTCACAAAATTGCAGAAATCCTACAAACGGTAAAGTCTTCGCTATATATAACCAGCTGCCCGATTTTAAAGAGGTTAACTCGAAAATACTAAAAAATGACATTGATTATTTTCTCCAAGACGAAGAAAACTCTCCGCTTTATTATTGGCAACCTCGACAGCAGAACAACCGCATTATCGCACAACAATCGATTTTCTTGTTTGGACGCCCCGAATTCGAGGCGTATGACGAATGTGTTATCTTGGGAAATGCCAAAGACAATATTCTAATCGAGTTGAAACAGGTATCGGGTATCACTGAAGCGATGCTTTTTCCTGATTTTGAGAAATTCGCTTCTCTACGTAGTGTGGATGAGCCATACACAGGACGCAGTGCTCATGAATATAGGGAACTTGCTCATGAGCGATTTAATATTGATAAATATGATGAGGCTATTGCTTATTATGATAGGGCAATTGACCAAGATCCCGATTATGCGGAAACGTACTATGAACGTGCACAGGCAAAGCATTACCAGGAACAATATGCATCTGCCATTTCTGACTTTGACAAGTTTATCAGCTTGAACCCTAACTATGTAGAAGCATACTACTATCGGGCAGAAGCGAAATTTGGACTTGGAGATTCAGATGGGGCGAGGGAGGATCTCGAAACAGCATTGCCCTTGGCTGAGGAGTCTAGGGATTCGAGTCTCGTGGGTTATATTGAAGGGCTTCTTAATGACATTGATGAAGTCTCTGTAGGAGGGTCTCAAGATGAATAAACTCTATTTCGGCGACAACCTCGAAATCTTACGGGAGATGGATGATGTCTGTGTGGATATCATCTGTACCGATCCACCCTTCAACAGCGGTCGCGATTACAACGCATTTCTCGGCGACTCCCTTGCCCAAAAGAAAGCATTTACCGACATCTGGACATGGGACACTGCCTCTGAGGAATCACGCGCGGATATTGCGCAGCGTGCATTAAGTTGTGATACCTATAAGGCTCTTGAGGAATGCCTACGCGGTTATGACTTGGTGCTTCGGCGTTCTGTGTCTGGTAACAAAGGAGCAATGCGTGCTTATCTCGCTTTCATGGGCCCACGACTTGCAGAGATGCATCGTGTCCTCAGTAAGCAGGGAACTATCTATCTCCACTGCGATCCGACTGCATCCCACTACCTCAAGGGCGTTATGGATGCTGTCTGGGATCAACACAATCGAAATAGAAATGAATTTTTTCGGAATGAAATCGTCTGGTCGTATCGCCGTTGGGCTGCAAAACATCCCAACTTCCAGAGGATGCACGATATTATCTTGCGTTATTCAAAAGGCACAAACGCGACTTGGAATCAGCTGTATGAACCCAGACCTGCATCAACCCTTAAAAGGTTTGGCACCAAAGAAATCAAAAGTGCCTATGCACCAGACGGAAGACGTATACCTTCTGAGACAACAGACAAAGAATCTAAAGGCGTGCCGCTCCGAGATGTTTGGGAGATCAGCTTAATCGCACCATCCTCCAAAGAAAGCCTTGGATACCCGACGCAGAAGCCTCGCGTTCTCTACGAGCGGATGATTAGAGCCTCGAGCAATGAAGGAGACATAGTTCTCGATCCATTCTGCGGATGTGGCACAACAATTGATGCAGCCCATACGCTCAAGCGTCAGTGGATAGGTATTGATTTAACGATTTTAGCATTGAATCCGATGCGTCAACGGTTGGAGGACCGGCACAACCTGAAACCCTCGAAAGACTATGAGATCCATGGCTATCCGACGAACATGCAAGAAGTCATAAAATTGGTTCGAGATGAAAAGAGATACCACGACTTTTCAAATTGGGCTGTTACACAGTTGAGATTGGAGCCAACAAGAGATATTGGTGATGGTGGATATGACGGCGTAGGGCATTTCACGGTATGGACACCACGCGGTATGGAGAAGACGGAAGCACGCGTGCTGGCTGAAGTCAAGACAGGCAAACCTACACTCACACAGGTTCGCTCTTTCTGTCATGTAATGGAACGGACCGAGGCAAAGGTAGGAATCTTCATCACAATAGAATCAGTGACAGCAGGTATGCGCCAAGTGGCGGCGGATATGGGGAGTTTTGAACATAATGGACTAAGATACCCACGTCTCCAATTCTGGCAGATAGATGATGTTTATTTTGAAAATCCGCAGATAATCAATTCCATCGTTCGGTTACCTACCGAGTGGACAATACGACCAACGCCAAAATCCGCGCGGCACTTCCCAAATAAACAAACAGAGCTGACCCTATAAATTTCAAGCGAGATCGACTACACAATAAGGTGATTATGAAACTTACTAAAGTACGCATCAAGAATTTTCAGTGTATTCATGATTCTACAGAATTTGATATTGGAGACATAACCTGCTTAGTGGGTAAAAATGAATCGGGAAAAACTGCTATATTAAAGGCTTTACATAAATTCAATCCTTTCGATACGACACCCGGATTTGAGCGTCCAAACGACTATCCTGTTGAGAATAATCAGACTGAAAATGATGTAGTAGAAGTTACTTTTTCGCTTGAACAAAAGGATATTGATAGAATAGAGGAATTTATAACATGCAAATGTTTAAATGCTGGTGAGTCTACGATTACTTTGTCAAACGGTTATTCAAACACTATAAAGGTGGTCAAATATGGTTTTGAAGTTGATACTGACGCTATTATAAGCCATGTCTCAACTGAGGCTAACGTTAAAAAACTAAATCCGAGTATAACGGATCCAACTAAAATAGCAAAAGAGTTTCTTGCTGAATTAGATCCTTCAGAGAATCAGCCTCACTATAGTATACTTGAAGCATTAGCATCATCTAATCTGCGAGATCTTATTTACAATTCTATTCTTTCTCCGAAGATACCCAAGTTTATTTATTCTGATGAATACCACCAAATGAGCAGTGTAGTGAACATAAATCAGTTATTTGGTAACATGCAGGGTAATCAAACACAACCTGCGGATCAGCCAATTGCGGAAATACTAAAATCGGCAGAGGTGAACTTTAATCACATAATTAATTCAGAGAGAGATAATGATTATGGGATTGCGATTCGAAAGGCTAAATCTGCTATAGATAAGGTTTTGAATGAAATATTTAAATCTTGGTCACAACATGAGATTTATAGCATGGAGTCTGAGATAGTACGAGCAACTAAGGAAGACGATCCAACCCTTCGGATATATATAACAGATGGTAGAAAAGCTAAGGAGGGCTATTTGACCAGAAAACCGTTTGAGTCTGAATCACACGGTTTTATTTGGTTTTTCTCTTTCCTTATGATGCAAAAACATTTTTATTCCGATAATAACGATGTGAAGTGCATACGCTTATTTAGGCCACAATTTCGCAAAGTTAAGATAAGGTTT
>VXZL01000125.1 GCA_009845505.1 Candidatus Poribacteria bacterium
ATCCGAGCCAACAAATCATTGTCGCACTCAACTTGGAAGAGGTCAAAAAACATTTAGCACCGCGAGTACAGCCGGGGGATGTCGTTCTTTTTGAGAATGATCTTCCGGACAACTATAATGAGGAACAGCGATCGGTTAACTATTAAAAGAATGTCAAAACATAATATAGCCCTCATATTTGGTGGATGTACGCCTGAACACGAAGTCTCAATCGTAACCGCACATCAGGTTTACCTCGCTTTAGAAGAAAATCATCATGTCATCCCAATTTACGTCACGAAAAATGGAGAATGGTTAACTGGCAACGCATTACGCGATTTATCCAGTTTTACTGATGGAACACTCCCACATCCTTCCGATTTTGACAAAATTACTATCGAATTTTATCCTGAGCCAAAATTTGTTATTACCAGCAAACACTGGCTCGGCAAGAACGTTCAGAAAAGGACACTTCTTCCTGTAGATGTTGTTTTTCCGTCGATACACGGCATGCATGGGGAGGATGGGACGCTCCAAGGGTTGCTCGAGCTTATGAACCTACCTTATGTCGGCGCGGGTGTTGTCGGTTCTGCTGTGGGTATGGATAAGATTATGATGAAGGCGATTCTTGGTGAGAACACGCTTCCAGTACTTCCATATTTGTATTGGACGCGTCACGACTGGGATACGCGACGCGATGAGGTTCTCAAAGAGGTAGATGCAACGCTATCCTATCCGCTCTTTGTCAAGCCTGCAATGAGCGGCTCAAGCATTGGAGTCAGCCATGTCAAAAATCAAACTGAACTCTGTGCTGCTGCTGAGGTGGCGCGACAGTACTCTCGTAGGATACTCGTTGAAAAAGCTGTTGAGAGACCTCTTGAGATCAATTGTGCTGTCATGGGACTTGATGAACCGACACCATCTGTTTGCGAGCAACCTGTCTCACAAACTAATTTTCTCAGTTTTGATGACAAGTATATTCATCAGGAGGGCGAAAATGCAGGAATGGCAGGTGCTGAGCGCAAAATTCCTGCACCCATTTCCGAAGAACTAACGTCACATATACAAGGTCTTGCTGTCCGCACTTTTCGGGTCTTGGATTGCGCAGGTGTAGCACGTGTCGATTTTCTCGTGGATGCAGAATATAACGTCTATGTGAATGAGATCAACACTATTCCGGGCTCATATAGCTACTATCTGTGGACCCACCAAGATATTGCATTTCCGAAGTTGGTGTCGGAACTTGTTGATTTGGCATTTAAGGCACACGCAGAGAAGAATGCATTAAACTATACTTATACGACGAACCTCCTAAGCCAAGCTGGCGCGAGTCTCGCGAAATTAAAAAACGGGGAGAAACTTGGGGGCACGGCGTAATGTGCTACTGTAAAATCGCCATCGCTTTTTTGTAGGAAAATATGTTTTACCATCTCCTATACGAAAACCTCGTTGAAATCTTTTCACCATTCAACATTTTTCGTTATATCAGCTTCCGAGCAATTTATGCAACAGCAACCTCCCTCGTCATCGCTCTTGTTTTGGGACCTTTTATGATACAGAGGTTGAAGCAGCTACGCATCGGAGAACATATTCAGGAGGAGGTAGCTAACGCCCAAAAAAGTACTGAAAATCAAAACAAAGCCGGCGTGCCAACTATGGGAGGCGTGCTCATCATCGTCTCTGTGCTGATATCGGTTGTCTTCTGGTCGCGGTTAGACCAGCCTTATATCTACTTGATGATATTGACAACGCTTTGGTTTGGTGGCCTCGGGTTTCTTGATGATTATAACAAACTCGTGAAACAGCAGTCCTTAGGACTTCGTGGATGGCATAAAATTGGACTTCAGATCGTAGGTGCTTTGGCGATTGCAGTGTATCTTTACCAATGGGGGGGTGCCCACGGTGGGGATGTTGTGACACGTTCTTCGCTGAGTTTGCCATTTTTCAAAGAACTACAGCCCGATTTAGGGATATTCTTTATTCCTTTTGCCACATTGGTGATCGTCGGGGCATCCAACGCTGTCAATTTGACAGATGGGATGGATGGGTTGGCGATTGGGTGCACCCTCTTTGTTGCCGGTACGCTCGGTATAGTTGGGTATATGACCAGTCACAGCGAGATTGCCGCGTATCTGAACATCTTTCATCTTCCTGTTAGCGGAGAGGTTACCGCAATTTTCTGTACAGCGTTAGTCGGAGCAGGCTTGGGATTTTTATGGTATAACGGTCATCCGGCACAAGTCTTTATGGGAGATACTGGGTCACTGGCACTCGGTGCTACCCTTGGAACCGTTGCGGTGCTTATAAAGCAGGAATTTCTGCTCCTGATCGTCGGTGCTATTTTCGTCGCAGAGACACTATCGGTTATTATTCAGGTCTGGTCGTTCCGTACATTTGGCAAGCGTGTGTTTAAGATGTCACCGATTCATTACCACTTCCTACTTTCGGGATGGAAAGAATCTAAAGTCGTTATCCGATTCTGGATTGTCGGGTTTATATTGGTCTTGATAGCTTTAAGTACCTTGAAGCTCCGGTGAAATAAACCGTTTGATACACACGGAGCGTCATAGACATCACGCTTTTTGTTAAAAGAAATACACTCGCTGGGTCTTGGAAGAAAAAATGAGGTTACAGGGGAAACATGTTACGGTTTTTGGCTTAAATCGGAGTGGTGTTGCCGCTGCAAAGTTGTTGCATGCACGAGGTGCGGCTGTCACACTTACAGATACGCGTACATCCGAAGTGTTGTCAGCGGAAATTGCTGAACTCAATGCGTTTTCTGAACCAGGCGATATCCAAAAATATCTTGGAGGACATCCTACAGAGTGCATCGTTGATGCTGATTTCATTGTTGTTTCACCAGGGGTGCCGCTGAATATTCCAATTCTGTGTGAGGCACGGGCGTGGAAAATTCCCATTCTCGCCGAATTAGAAATTGCTGCGAGGGTATGTCCAGCACCGATTGTGGCTATTACCGGAACGAAGGGCAAATCCACCACGACCTTGCTCACAGCAGCGATGTTAAAAGAGAGGGATCGGTTCACCAAGGTCTGTGTCGCAGGAAACATTGGTGTTCCCCTCGCAGCAGAGGTTGAGAACCTAACAGATCGAGACATAGTCGTTGTTGAGGCAAGTAGCTTTCAGTTGGAAAGTACTGTCGCTTTCCATCCAATGGTAAGTGTTGTGCTTAATTTTTCGCGCGATCATTTGGATAGACATGGAACGATGTCTGCCTATCGCGAGGCGAAACAAAAGATTTCCGAGAACCAGACTTCTGATGACTGGATGGTTCTCAACGGTTCGGATGCCTCTGTCAAGGGTTTCGCTGCATCTACGGCAGCAAGAGTTGTCTATTTTACAGATGAGGTTGTGAGTGAACACTCCTTGTTTTCGGGAACGTTTAAGAACGGTTTAGGACTTTTTGCACAGGACGATGGTGTGCGAGAGAAGATTTGTGATGTAGGGGATATTCCGCTTCCAGGGGCACACAACTTACAGAATATACTCGCAGCAGCGGCAGTCGCACGAATTTTCGGCGTTACAGGAACGCAGATTCAAGCCGCACTCCAAAATTTTGACAGATCGCACCCGGCTTTGGCACACGCTTTTGAACCGGTAGGGACCTTAAATGATATTGAATTCATAAACGATTCAAAAGCGACAAACGTAGCGTCAGTCAAAGCGGCACTTGAATCGATACAGGGGCATCGAGTTATCCTGATAATGGGCGGTTATGATAAGGGAAACGACTATACCCCCCTATCTGAAATCGTTCAGAACCGTGTTAAAGCCGCTGTTATGCTCGGAGAATACACGCAACAGATTGAAAAAACGCTCGCCAATACAACAGACATTGTGAAGGCAAAGACGATGGCGGAAGCGGTGCGGATCGCCTATAGGCACGCTACTGCTGGTGATGTTGTTCTCTTATCCCCTGCGAATGCCAGTTTTGATATGTACACTGACTATAAAGCACGCGGGATAGCCTTTAAGGAAGCAGTTCAGGCACTTCAACGCCTTATTAATTAGAGGATTAAAAAACGCTACAATGGCACTCAATTTCCAAAGACGAGACCGCAATAAGCAGAACTCCCCGGCTAATGTAAAGTCCGGACGCAATTATTGGACGAACACACGCGCTTATAGTGTTGTCGAAGAAAACCAGAGACGGGTGATGGAAGAAACCTCTGCGTCAAGACCTGGACGAATGGATCGAGGCATAATTGCCCTGACTTTCTGCCTCATTGCCATAGGTGTTTTGATGGTCTACAGTTCGAGCCATCTTCTCTCTTCAAGACACTATGACGGCTATAGTTACCGGTACTTGCAGATACACATTATTGCTTGTGCGATTGGTTTAACAGGGATGTTTGTGGCTTCCTATTTACCCTATAGATTTTATGCGAAGCATGCCAATCTTTTTTTGATCCTCTCTTTTGTAGGCTTACTCCTGGTCTTTGTACCGAGTTTGGGCGCAAGTGTGCAAGGGGCAGAGGGTGGGAGGTTTAACCGTTGGATTCGTATAGGGAACTTACCTATTAATTTTCAGCCTGTTGAATTTGCAAAAATAGCATTGGTCATCCATGTAGCGCATTTTATAAGCAGAGATCCAGAGCGCGCCAAGAGTTTCTTTAATGGTGTATTGCCGAATATATTGATTGTTGGTGCCGCTTTCGGATTGGTCGCAAGTCAACCTGATTTTGGTTCTGCTTTCTTATTAGCAGTGACGGTTTGTATCGTCCTTTTTATTGGAGGCATCCGAATTCTGCATGCCCTTGCACTTGCTGGCGCAGGCGTTGGACTCCTCAGCCTTCTCATAATTCGGGACCCTTATAGACTCAAGCGGTTCTTGGACTATTTTGCTATGTTGAAGTCGCCGGATGCAGCAAACTATCAGTTAACCCGATCCTTGGATGCACTTGAAGGTGGTGGATTTCTTGGCGCAGGAATTGACAGTAGTCTACAGAAAATATCGCGGCTCCCTTATCCGCATACAGATTTTATCTTCGCTGTGTTGGGCGAAGAATTCGGATTCATTGGTGCTGTGACAGTAACAATCCTTTTTATGTTGTTTATATGGCGTGGGTTACATATTGCCCGACGTACAAATGATCTCTTCGCGTCTCTGCTCGCTACCGGTCTTACGGTCCTAATCGGTTTACAGGCATTCATCAACATTGGTGTTGTGACGGGATTATTGCCAACAAAAGGCATTACATTACCCTTTGTCAGCTACGGTGGCTCATCAATTGTCCTCAGTTTGGTTGGGGTCGGTATACTTTTGAATATCTCGCGAACCACCAATCCAGCAAGGGATTAACGTCGTCCTGTGGTTTCGTAGGTTTTTTGTCCCACACGATTGAGTAGATTCTGATAAACTTAACTATGACAGATTCTAAATTTTACGATACAAATTTATCAGACGCAAATAGTCTTTATCAAACAACTGTTGAGGAATGGGCAACAGAGAAAAAAGTCGTTATTGCTGGCGGTGGAACAGGCGGTCATATCTATCCTGCCATCGGAATTGCTCAGGCACTACGACGCTTGGATGCTACGGTGGATATTGTGTTCATCGGCGGTCGAGATCGCTTGGAGTCAAAGTTAATTCCACAGCACGGCTTCCGTTTCATGCCTATTTCTGTTGCCGGTTTTCCGCGACGCTTGACTTTACAATGGGTTCCAGTGCTCTGGAAAGCCTTTCGCGGTCTCCTCCAGTCGTTGCACTACATGAAAGAACTGAAGCCGGACATCGTTATAGGAACCGGCGGGTATGTCTCAGGTCCAGTGCTTTTAGCTGGCCTCCTGTGCCGAATTCCGGTAGCTATTCAAGAACAAAACGCTTCAGTCGGTTTAACAAACGGGGTCTTGGCACGCTGGGCAAAAATGGCATACCTTGCTATGGAGTCTGTTCGTAATAGGAACTCGTTCCGACACACCGAGAGTGTCCAAGTTACGGGAAACCCGATTCGTCCTGCAATCGCCACGTTCCATAAATCTGAAGCGACTTATCGGAAATTCGGATTGTTGCCGGAGCGGAAGACGATCTTTGTGATGGGTGGAAGTCAAGGCGCACACGCTATCAATGACGCAATCGTGGCTGCATTGCCGCATTTACTGGAATTTGCTGACCGACTCCAAATAGTGCATCAGACAGGCGCAGCTGAGGCACAAACTATTCAGGCTGTGTATCACGACAAACTTGAATCACATCCCGAATTTCGATATTGTGTCCAACCCTTCTTTGATACTATTGAGGAGATCTATAGCATAGCAGATGTTATGGTATGTAGGGCGGGTGGAATGACTGTCGCTGAAGTTACTGCTTGTGGCATTCCCGCAATTTTCATTCCTTTACCCTCGCAAACAGGGAATGACCAGGTATTGAATGCTCATGCTGTCGCAGAAAAGGGCGGTGCTGTTGTCCTTGAACAGGGCATGTTTACAGTAGAAGCCCTTGTTCAAAATCTTGTGAATATCGGACTTGATGAAAATACACATGAAAGAATGGTAGCTGCAAGTCGAGCACTCGGTAAACCATACGCCAGTGATCACATTGCCAGGTCTATTCTTTCGTTCACTTAGTTGTTTTTTGTAATTAAGGTTGATTTCTTGCCTCGTAATAGGTTAAAAAATTAAAAGATACTATTAAGTAAGGGCAAAACAACTGTATGTTTGGAAAAACGCGACATATTCATATCATCGGCATCGGCGGTGCTGGCTTAAGCGGTATTGCTGAAATCTTGCTCGACCTCGGATTTAAGGTGACCGGTTCGGATATCAAAAAATCTGATACAACGGAACACCTACGAAACATTGGAGCCACTGTCTTCTATGGACATGCCGCAGTGCAGATGCAAGGTGCCGATGTTGTCGTTGCTTCCCCCGCTATTCCGCCTGAAAATTCGGAGCTCCTCGCTGCACAGGATCAAAAAATCCCTATCGTTAGGGGTGCTGAGATGCTCAATGAAATTACCCGGATGCGCTATAGCGTGGCAGTCAGCGGAACACATGGAAAAACAACTACGACTGCAATGACTGCTACGGTCCTGAGCAGTCTTGATCCAACGGTCGTTGTGGGCGGAAAACTCGTGAACGGCAGCCATGCCCGGAGTGGTGAAGGCGATGTCATGGTAATTGAAGCCGACGAGGCTTATGGTTCTATTGAGATGTTCTATCCGACTGTGGCTGTTGTCACATCGGTCGATGCTGACCATCTCGATTATTATAGTAGTGTTACCGAAATTGGGGAGACCTTTCTCAAATTCATCAATAAGGTGCCTTTTTATGGCACAGCTGTTCTCTGCTTGGATGCAGAGAATATTCAGAAATTTATTCCCAGAATCGAGAAACGCTATCTTACCTACGGGCTTGAAACTGGGGCTGATTTGGTCGCTGAAGGAATCGTTGTTGAGGGACCTACATCCCGCTACCGAGTCCGGAAAGATGGACATCTCTACGGTGAAATCCATCTTAAAATGCCCGGACGTCATAATATCTCTAATTCCTTAGCAGCCATAGCAGTCGGACTTGAGTTGGATATCCCATTTGACCAGATTCGCGAAAGACTTGAGTCGTTTGCTGGCGTACACCGGCGTTTTGAAATACTTGGTAAGGCTAATAATATTATCATTGTTGATGATTACGCACATAATCCAGCGAAATTAAAAGCAGCACTCAGTGGTGCCCGAGATGGCTACAAACGGCGTATCGTCGCAGTTTTTCAACCGCATCGCTACCAACGTGTCAGGGACTTGGCAGATGAATTCTCCCGCTCCTTTTATCAGGCAGATGTACTTATTGTTACTTCAATCTACGGTGCTGGCGAAGCTCCTATTGAAAATGTCACCGCTGAGAAATTGGCACAAGCAATACAGGCGCATGGGCATCGACAAGTCCTGTACGTACCAGACACAGATGAAGTTACGAATGTTCTTATGGAGATAACCCAGCCAGACGATATTGTTATTACACTCG
>VXZL01000656.1:0-1613 GCA_009845505.1 Candidatus Poribacteria bacterium
GCTCCTTTCAGTAGATTGTTATCCTATCACAATCTTGTTTTAGAGGGTGGCCCTAATTTCCGATGGCAGTACAAACATTATCTTATACCTCAATGTAAACCAAGAAGTTCCCTTATAAACGTATAGACTGATACGATCTCAAAAAAAACATCGTATAAATACATTACACCAAATCCTATTAACAGGCATACCCCTAATACGAAAGTCAGGATGCGGCGATCACGTTTCAATGCTATAGTAGCCAAAGTAAACATGTCACCAGCAAATTCTCTCATATTCCTAAACACCTTGAAAGTATTACGAACAACAAAAATTAACCAATTCTTCGGGGTGAACTTAGATAAAGTATTATCTATGTCATCTTCTAACTCGGCATCGGTCTTTCCCTTATTCTGGCGAAGAAGTTCCTTATAGTGTTTTCGCGTTTCACCAACATAAATTCCTATAACCCCTAAGGACAATTCAATCAATTTACAAAACAATCCTATCAAGGTATCCGGTTGTCTTTCCGCTTCTAACCTATACTCTTCATCAGAAACCGGTTCTGTTTTTGGCTTTGTCTCTTCCTTAGGATACTTCTTGTTGTACACATCATGTGCACGTTTACGGGCTATTTCTAGCCGACGACTACGCTCATCATGGCGGCGTTTTGCCTCATCTCTCAACCTTTTCTGATTCGACTCTGTTATCCTTCCTCTCATGGTTCCCTCCTTGAAAATAGAACTATTAGATTATCCGAGGCGGAGATCGTCCAAAAATAGCCATGCTTCCTAATTTTTTCTTCTCATTGAGGTTCCGTATTAGGTTTGGTTCGTGAAAACGGTCGCGTGCGCTTTCTGGCTATGAAGCATTCGGACATCCAAACTAAATCTGTGCTGCGATCAATTCAGACGACATTCCAGGCCGACCTTGAATAGACAGTGCAAATGAGGGTTGTGAAATAACCTCACCTGCTTTTTGTAGCCCTTTGATATGAAACTCGATGGCTTCGGCAATCAAGGTGAGCACTTCTTCCAATGTTTCACCGACAACACCGCATCCTGGGATATCTGGGGCATAAGCACTATAATTGTTCTCGCCTTTTTGAAAAATAACGACATATTCCACAAGGTTTCTCTCATTTTTTCAGATTAGTCGGTATTGGTTCAAAGGTTCACGGAATGATGTTTATATCAGCATGTGTGAAGGGGCTTCTTGAATGACAGGGATGACATAACTCCGAATTGTTAATCCGTCAAAGTGGTCAGTTTCTACGCGGGGTTCCGGTTCCCTCCGGTGATCAAAGACGACATAGTAGCCTTCCTGCCCGTTCTCCAGTTTGAGATACGCGACGAGTTGCTTTTTTCCTGCCTGATACCGAGTATCGCCTCGCCAAATCTTGGTTTCGACGATGTATTTTTGCTGGTTGTGGGTGATAAGGAGATCCATCTTCCCGCGCCCGGTTGGTACTTCAAATGACATGATGCCGTCTATTGTCTTGACGAACGAATCTAAATACGTCAGGAGCAGGTGCCTTCCGACATATTCTTGCGGGGTTTCAGGGACTTGCAGAATCCTAAAGCCGGCGCGGGCAATAAAATCCCGGAAGTTATCTAAGAGCGGTTCCATCTCAA
>VXZL01000656.1:1623-7956 GCA_009845505.1 Candidatus Poribacteria bacterium
AATTTGTCCTGCAGGGGTGAGATAATTGAGAAATCCGTTGATGTTGTCTTCAGCAAAGTAGTCTCGTTCCAAGCCATTCACCGCGGGCGTAAATGCCTGCATGATATGATGCAGATAAATCGGATTAAGAATTTCACACCTTCCGTCAGGTCCTTCTCCGATAACGCCATAGGTTGCGAGTTCGCTGATGAGTTCATCGTGTAAATTAAAGCGTATGCCTTCCTCATACGTCATAATCTCCATGAGTATTCTTTCAAAGTGTCGGTTTTTGCGGATGTTCGTTGTTAGATGATCAATGTTGGTGTTTCGTTCACGAAGGAGTCGGGCGTGTGCCGCTGCAAAATGCTCCATCGTTACCGGCTCGGTTTTGGGAATGTCTAATTCCTCTGTGAGTATCTGCGCGAATCGATTGACGAGGAAGGGTTGGCCCGCAGTTTGTTTATGGAGGCTTTCAATAACCTCTGGCGCGAAGGCTTGCCCGATTTCATCAGTGTACTGCACGAGAAGTTCTTGCACATGCGCCAGCGTGAAATTGGACAGATGGAACTCATCTTGGATATTGAAGGGCGAGATGGATCGGTCGTAACTCAGTTGTGTGATGCTTTTAACCCCGATGATACCGATACTGTGGGGACATCGGGGCTTACCCGGCAGGTAGATGTGGCGGAGTGAATGCAGAAAACCTTTTACTGCAGCTCCGGGAATGCCATCAAACTCATCTATGACAAGGACAACCTTCTGATTGTCAAGAAAATCGGCGAGGCGTTCAAAGAACTCCCTCATTTCAACGTGATCGGTTATCCTTGCGTTCTCTAAAAATTGGTTTAGCGTCTCAGTCGGCGTACTTCCGCGTTTTCGGAAAACACCTTCAATTTCTTTGCGAATTTCTCTATAAAAGGAGGCGTAAAAAGCAGAAGGCGCGAAGTCTTCATACTCTTCAAAATTCAGTCGGATTGGGAAGTAGGTGGGTTCTACAATTTCTGTAGTGGCGGTTGCGAGTGTGTCCAGGGCACGTTGAGAAAAGGTCGTTTTTCCCGACTGGCGAGGTGCAAAAAGAACGATGTATCGTCCCTCTTTGACACGGTTGCTGAAATCTGCAGTTTCTTCGGTACGGCTGACAATATAATTCTCTTGTGCATTGACGGGGCCTCGGGTTCCAAAATTTCTCATCCTTTCGCCCTCTTGTTCAGTACCTATGCAATTTTCTTATCAGTCAGGATGGACCGCACGCCGCTGGCGATGTGTCAAACCCTCGCCTACCCGCATAAGAATTGAGACTACGGGATACAGTGAGTCAACATCTACAAATTATTCGCAACTTTAATACGGTTTTTCGCACGCGCGAGTGCCGCCTCCGCTTGTGGACGGTTTAGATCCAGCGCATTTGCCGCGAGTTCTGCTTGCGCACGCTCGCGGGCATTTTCGGCGCGTTCCATGTCAATCTCTGATGCCCACTCCGCTGTCTCGACCAGTGCTGTAACACCCGTACGCAGGACCTCAAAGACCCCTCCGCTTATTGCCATTAACTGTGGCGTTTCCGATTCACGAATACGGATCTCGCCGATGTCTAATGCGGTCAGAAAGGGGAGATGACCCGCCAGAATCTCGAAATTACCCTCGACTCCCGGCGCACGAATACTCGTTACATCCCCTTCATAGATCAATTGCTCTGGTGTCCGTATCTCAATGTGAAAACTTCTATTTAGCATAATTAGGGCGTTCGCTTCGCTCACTTTTAGTTGATAGTTAATAGTTTATAGCAGTTGCAAACGTTGTTTCTGCCACAAACCGACTGACGAATAGTTAATGGTTTACGGTTAGTGACCAACAACCATTAACCATCAACCAACAACTAATCCGCTGCTTCTTCTAATTCTTCGCTTTTCGCTTGTTCAAATGCCTCGTCGACAGTCCCGATATAGCGCAATGCCTGCTCCGGCAGTTCGTCGCAATCACCGTTTAGAATCGCTTGGCAGCCTTGAACGGTATCCTCAATCTTAACATATTTGCCCGGTATCCCCGTAAAACGTTCTGCGACGAACATCGGTTGCGTTAGGAACATCTCTATTTTCCGTGCTCTACTAACAACCAACTTTTGTTCATCTGACAGTTCATCTACACCGAGGATGGCAATAATATCCTGAAGGCTTTGGTATTCCTGTAAGACTTGTTTGACGTTAAAGGCGGTCTGGTAGTGTTCATCACCGATAATATCCGCTGATAAGATACGCGAACTTGAGGTTAATGGATCAACAGCGGGATATCTTCCCTTTTGAGTAATGTTCCGTTCCAACCGCGTTACAGCGTCAAGGTGCGCGAATACAGACACAACGGCTGGATCTGTATAGTCGTCAGCCGGAACGTAGACCGCTTGGAATGAGGTAATCGAACCGTGTTGTGTTGAGGTGATACGTTCTTGGAGTTCGCCCATCTCCGTTGCGAGCGTCGGTTGGTATCCGACAGCAGACGGCATCCGTCCGAGAAGTGCTGATACCTCACCCCCTGCGAGTGTAAAACGGAAGACGTTGTCAATAAAAATGAGAACATCTTGACCTTGTTGATCTCGGAAATATTCCGCCATTGATAAACCAGCGAGTCCAACGCGCAGACGAGCACCCGGTGGCTCATTCATCTGCCCGAAGACCATTGCTGTTTTATCCATCACGCCGTATTCATCCATTTCAATCCAGAACTGGTTCCCTTCACGCGTCCGTTCACCCACACCACAGAAAACAGAGTAGCCCCCGTGTTGTGTGGCGATGTTGTAAATCAATTCAGCGACAAGAACTGTTTTACCAACACCAGCACCCCCAAAAAATCCAACCTTTCCACCCCGGACGACCGGTTGAATCAAATCAATAACTTTGATACCGGTTTCTAACATTTCCGTAACCGTACTGAGTTCTGCTTGCGGCGGCGGCGGCTTGTGAATTGAGTATCGTTCTGATTCACTTGTCGGACCCTTTTCATCGATCGGTTGACCTGTTACGTCAAACACTCTACCGAGTACCGCGTCGCCGACGGGAACAGTAATAGGACCTCCGGTATCAATTGCGACTGTGCCACGCACTAAACCGTCTGTCGTGTCCATTGCCACAGCGCGCACCCGATGTTCTCCTAAATGCTGTTGTACCTCAAGTGTCAACTCGCTTCCGTCGTAACGTTGAACTTTAACAGCGTTTAGAATGTCTGGCAATGTGCCGCCTGAAAAATCTATGTCAACTCGTGCACCGACAACTTCTAAGATTTTCCCTTCGTTCATGAGATGTTCCTTTTTGTTCTAAGGTAGTTGACTGTTAATTGTTTCCAAATACTGGACGTATTCTTTAAATGCCTTTTGTTTCGTCGGAAATTTCCAAATCGTGTGTATCTCTATAGAGATTACAGACTCGGACAGTTTTCCTCGAAACGGTCGAGTGCCGTTTCTTTATTTGTCAATCCATATTGGCGATTTCGAGTCGGCATCAGGAGATTTACGCGTTGGATCTTCTTATTCAGATTTTCGAGTTTCTCAGTATATCGCGCGATACCGCGAGCACGTTCGTATTCAAAACTCCGGCTGACCGCTTCATGCCGGTGTGGATGCTGCGCTATAAAAGTAGCTAACCGCTCTCGACGGGCTTTCAGATTTCTGAGGAGTCTCTCAAGTTGTGCCTTTTCCTGTTTAATCTCTTTCTCTAATTCAATCCAACGCGGCGCGAACCCGTTCTCTTTCAAAAGCCGATTCGCCATTCGGGCTTGTGGGGTCAGGAACGGGTTTGTATCCAACTTCAGCGGTTCACCTTTACCCGGCAAATCCTTGAATTCACCGCGTTCCATTGCCTTTTCGATCTGTTCACTAACATCAATCGGCATCTGGAACCTCCTTACAATAGCACGGCGTCTGCCTATTACCTTTAGCCTTCGAGTGCAGCTGCACCGCTTACAATCTCAGAAATTTCTGTCGTAATCTGAGTCTGACGCGCTCTGTTACGTTGAAGGATTAACTCGTCAATGAGTTCTTTTGCCTTTTGCGTAGCGTTTTCCATCGCTGCCATCCGTGCTGCTTGCTCCGCCGCATTCGAGTCCAGAAGCACTTTCCACATTTGCATGTTCAAATGTCTACTGAGCAACATTTCAAAGAGTTCCATTTGCCCCGGTTCATAAATATAATCTAAGAAAAGCGTGTCGCCTTCCGGGAACTCAGGAACTAACGGGAGAAGTTGTTCAACGAGCACTGTCTGAAGGATGGCGGATTTAAAGTTGTTGTAGATAACTTCAACTTTGTCGATTTTTTTCTCAACATAAAGGTGTTCAAATTCGTGAACAACATCAACAGCCGTCTGAAATTCGAGGTTGCGGAAAATGTTGGTGTACGCATCGGTGATATCATAACCGCGTCGGGCAAAATGTTCGTGTGTCCGCCTACCAATACAGATAAGCGTCACGTCTGCCCCACTGTCTTGGTAGTGCTGTGCCCGTTGTGTCGTTGTCCGAATGACGTTGCTATTGAAACTACCACATAACCCTCGGTCGCCAGAGACGGAAATAATACAGACATGTTTCACTTCCCGTTCCTCCAGCAACGGATGCGTCAACGCTTCAGTCTCAGTGTCTACCCGTGAAATCAGGTGTCCCAGAATCGTATCAAGTTTGTCTGCGTAAGGACGCGTCGCATTAATGTTTTCTTGGGCACGACGCAGCCGTGCTGCAGCAACGACGCGCATCGCATCTGTGACTTGCTCAATATTCTGAATGCTCGCAATGCGTCGCCGAATCTCTCGTAAGGTTGCCATTTCTCCGTATTAACTCCAAATTATGAAGTAGCCCAGTTTTCTTTGAACGCTTTCACTGCATTGTGTAAGGTTTCAAGCAATTCATCACCCAACTCACCTGTTTCCGCAATTTCTGTGAGCAGGTCTGCGTGGTTCCTATCGAGATATTGCAGGAATTCGGATTCAAAGCGCGCGACTTCCTCTTCTGGAACATCGTCCAAGTAGCCGTTCGTCCCACAGAAAATAGCAGCGACTTCACGCTCCACAGGCATTGGTTCGTATTGCGGTTGCTTCAACACTTCAACGAGGCGCGCCCCGCGTAGCAGCAAAGATTGCGTTGAGGCATCTAAATCCGATCCAAATTGCGCAAAGGCTGCAACTTCGCGGTAACTCGCGAGACCTAATTTAAGAGTTCCTGCAACTTCGGCTGATTTCATGGCTGAGACTTGTGCATCTTTATCGACCCGTGAAACCGATGTACCGACATCAATTGCGGGTCTTACACCTTGGTTAAACAGATCTGTTGTAAGATATATCTGCCCGTCAGTAATAGAGATAACGTTCGTCGGGATGTAGGTCGTCAAATCACCTTCAAAGATTTCGATGATTGGCAATGCCGTGAGAGACCCGCCACCCAATTCGTCGCTCAGTTTCGCTGCGCGTTCTAACAGACGTGAGTGTAAATAAAACACATCACCCGGGTATGCCTCCCTGCCTGGCGGTCTGCGTGAGAGTAGGGACATCTGACGATATGCCCACGCGTGTTTCGTCAGATCGTCATATATAATCAGAGCATGTTTTCCGTTATCCCTGAAGTATTCGCCCATCGCAGTCCCCGTATAAGGCGCGATGTATTGCAGCGGGGACGGTTCACTTGCAGGTGCGGAAACGATAGTCGTATATTCCATCGCGTTGTGCTCGCGGAGTGTACTCGCAACCTGTGCCAAAGTCGAGCCTTTTTGCCCAATGGCAACATAGATACAGTAGACATCTGTGTTTCTCTGGCTCAGAATCGTGTCAAGTGCAATAGCCGTCTTACCCGTTCGACGGTCACCGATGATAAGTTCACGCTGTCCGCGACCAATCGGTGTTAAACTATCAATGGCTTTTAAGCCTGTATAGAGCGGTTCACTGACCGGTTGGCGTTGAACGATACCGAGTCCTTTTTGCTCGACCGGCAGTCGATGTTCGGTTTCGATGGGACCCAAGCCGTCAATCGGTTGACCAAGCGCATCGACGATCCGTCCGAGAAGTGCTTCGCCGACAGGGACTTCCGGGAGCCGTCCGGTCCGTTTGGCAGTATCGCCTTCGTGGATAAGTTGGTCTTCACCGAACAAGACGCAACCAACGTTGTCTTCTTCGAGATTAAAAGCGATGCCGTAAATGTCGTTCGGGAATTCAATCATTTCGCTTGCCATAGCGTTGGCAAGTCCATGCACCCGCGCGATGCCATCGCCTACCTCCAGAACTGTGCCGGAATCATAGACATCCACGTCCTGTTCAAACTGTTGCAATTGCTGTTTTAGGATATTTGATATTTCGTCCGGTCGGACTTCTCTTGCCATATTTTCAGTCCTCT
>VXZL01000200.1 GCA_009845505.1 Candidatus Poribacteria bacterium
ACCTCAGCTTGGGGGTCCAAGGCGGCAGTCGGTTCGTCAAGCACAAGGACTTGTGGGTTTCGGACCAAAGCGCGCGCGAGCGCGACTTTCTGCCATTCACCGCCAGAGAGCTCGACACCTGTCCCTTCTTCACCGAGTGACGGATTCAGAAACGTATCCAAACCGCGTGAAAAGGTTTGAAAACGATCCGCAAGTCCGACTTCATAGATAACGCGCCGGAGCGTTTCGTCGTCAATGTGAAAGTTCGGGGGCCCTGGATTCAATTCTTCCCGAAGGGGTCTATGGAATCGTGCGAAATCCTGAAAAACAGCGGCACAGTTCCGTGCGACCTGTTCAGGGTTTATCGAAGTAACGTTCACGCCATCATAGTGGACAGTCCCCGCATCGGGCTGATACAAACCGAGCAATAATTTGATGAGCGTTGACTTTCCCGCACCGTTGACACCAACGATGCTGACGATCTCACCCGGACGCACTTGAAAGTTTATGTCCGCTAACACGTCCTCGTCCCCTTCCGGGTATCGAAACCGAAGGTTGCGCACCTCCAGTCCGTGTTTTAGGGCCTGTGGAAACGTCTCATCTCCTGACTGACTGCGATCGGTCTTTGCGCGTTCGAGGAAGGCCTGCAAATCTCGGAGCAACGGCAAATCTTGCAGGGTATCTTCTATCGCTGAAAGCAAACTTTCAAGATTTCCTTGAAAAGTCGCTGCTGCACCGATAAGGACGACATAATCGCCGATGGTTAACTGTCCATCCACAATTCGAGCTGCAAGTATGAAAATCGCGACTGAATAGGCAAGCACTTCAGCAACGGTTGTACCGATGGAAGCTCTTGCTTGTAGCCAGGCTTTGGCAAGCGATTCTTTTCGCCATTTTTGGTGATTCGTTTGCCAGCGTCCAAAAAAGTGATCCTTCAGTCCATAGAGCCGCACTTCTTGTCCAGAGGATGAACCGAGCAATAAACTGAGCGTATACGCCATCATGCGACGGATCGGTGTCGCATCGTAATCGTGAATATATCCGCTCTCGGCGGATCTGACTTTGAGCCATGCGGAAGGAATGGCGGGTAACACGACCACAAGCACCAGCAGGGGATCCGCGATCCACAAAAGCACACCATATCCGACAAGGGTTACAAGGAGTTGTCCGATCTCTGTGACGAATCGCAAGACATTGGTGAGGCGATGGCCGAGTGCTTGCCGCGCCCGTTGGATCAAATCGTAGGTCTGCGGTTGATCAAAAAGCGCGAAATTGATATGCGTCGCGGCTTCAATCAAGGCACGCTGCTGATCGAGCTTAATGCGTCCCTGCATCTTCCAGCGCAAGTAACTGTCATAAGTGCCAGTAACATTTCTGAGGATCGCCAGAAGTGCCAATGCGATCACCCACGGTGCTGCGGTACGTAAACTCGGTACTGTTTCGTTGGCAAGAATCGCCGCAATGAGGTTCACGAGCCCTCGGCTTGCCCAGAGTATGCCAACGGGAATACACCCATATATGAGTGTTATGATCGCCTGCATAATCGCGCCGAACGGGCTGGCGTGCCACGCGACGAAGCAGAACCGACGGAGCGTTTTTATTGCCGATAGACGTGACGCTGATTCTGCGCCGTGGGAGTTGGGGGAATTGGAGTCCATTACTATTCTTCTGCAAGCGAGATGTGAAATATCCCCTCATTTGCGCTGGCACTATAGAGCCTATCGTTCATCACAACAAGCGCAGCAACTTCGCCTAACGTTCCTGAAGAAATTTTTTCCCATTGATTCTGTGCATCCAAACGATAAGTACCTTCATCGCTTATACCATAAACCGTAGTCGCATCCACAGTGAATTTAACGATGACCGGACGTGCTTCGGCGGTATCCGTCAACACACGCCAGTGTGCACCGGTTTCTGAACGCAACACCCCTTTGTCTGTTGCGACGTAAACCGTTGAACCTACAAAAACGATCTCCTTGAAAAGGTCAAAACGGAGCGGGAGATTGGGTGTGACATCTCGCCAACTGTTCCCACCATCAAGCGACTGGAACAACGTCCCATCCCGCTTGCCGACGTAGACGGTTTCACTCAAAACCGCCAATTTGAACCCGTTTCTGAAATCGTCACCGAGCAGTCGACTGGTGTCGATTAATCCCATATTGGTCCACTGTGGATCGCCGGGTTTCCATTTGAAAAGCCTGCGTCTGTATTCCACATAAAACGTCCCATCACTGATAGTAGTCGTTTGACCTCTTACCTCTTCTTCAAAAACGATATGTCTCATGTCAACGCCGTCAGATGACTGAGCATCCTTCACTTTTTCATCGTTTTCCCACAACTTAAGAGACAAGGTTTCATCAAAAGCAGGAACACCCTGAATTGGGGTCAGCGTCCTACCATCTTCAGATAAACGGCAAACTCGCAACGCATCTTCTACGAGGAAAGCAAAATACAATGTGTTACCATCGACCAACAGTTTTGAATTATGCTTGTGCCCAATACCAGAGTTATTCTCGCCATCAATCCGAACCTTCCTCCAAGATACACCGCTATCGGTTGATTCATGTACCTCATACCCCGTAAATGCGTATAACTTGTCGTTGAAGGCAACCAATTCCCTCATTCTCGTTCCCAGCATCCCGTCCATAAATAGGTGCCACGACTCACCGGCATCGGTAGTGCGCTGAATTCCAAAGACCCCGACTTTGTAAAACGTTCGTTCGTTGATCGCCGCAACTCCCAGACTACTAACGGTCATAAAATGCGTATCGGTTTTGAGTTCTGTCCACGTTTGCCCACCATCTGTTGATCGAGATGGGAAGGCACTTAACACCAAAAGCGTTTCGCCAACATCCAAAACCATTACACCCGAGGGTAGTATCATCGGTCGAGATGTATGGGCATGCATGATTTCAGTCCACGAGGCACCCATATCCGCGGAGCGGAAACTCCGAACCGAATATACCGCCCTATCCTCCTTCTCCTGCACCGCCTCGTATACGTCCATTGGGAGCGGGTATCTAACCAAAATTTCAGGAGATGTACCAGCATAAAGATTCTTACCAGATACCGTCAAAGAACAGACAGCATCCGAAGTGCCGAGAGGTAGTTTTTTCCAAGTCTCTGACTCAAGACGGTAGAGACCGCTCTCTGTCCCAACAAACACCGTTTTTTCGATATTCGCGGCTGCAGTGATGATTCTGTCTGCCAAGCCACTGTTAAGAGGATCCCATTGCGTTCCTCTGTCTGTCGATCGAAAAATCCCCGTATCTCTCACAGCAAGATACATTATCATACCTATAGGAACGCCTTGCTGTTCAGAAGCATCAGTGATTACAAATCCAACGGTCCGGCCCTTTGGTCGGGGCCCCAAAGTCTGCCATGTGTCACCTCTGTCCACTGACGTAAATATCTCATCCTCAGAAACAATATAAAGGGCTCCATTATATTCTACTATCGGCATCGGATCGTAAGTGTATGGGACACTCGTATTGACGCGCGTCCATCGCGTTTCGTCTACTGACGCTCTGTAAATACCTGTGGGAGAAACGGTATAGAGATTCCCATCAGATGCGGCGAAGATATTACGGACATAACCCGCTGGTGGTGCATTGCTCTGCGTCCACTGCGCCTTGGAAAACGTATTGGCATCCGCTGATGCAGCAGATGTCGTGGTTGTATCAGCGGCTTGCGTACCCGTGCTACTGTCTTTACCGGGTGTCGCATCGTGTCCGACCTGATTTCGCACAGCCGGTTTCGCTGGCGTATCAAGAACAATCAGTGTATCAATAATTTCGATCGTCGGTTCAGCTTCCGCCTCGAAACTGTAAGGTTTCTGAAATCGAGTTAGATATTGATGGCTTGCACCGAATATCAACAGTACCAGAACCGCAGCCGTACCGAGAGCTGCCCACGGCAACAACGGCTTTCCAACCGGAACGGGAGCCGGTTTCATGTCAGCGACTTGACGCATAATGCGCGCGGTTACATCGGCGGGGAATTGGATACCTTGCAGTGTTTCGCGAACCAGGACTTCTTCCCCTTGTTCCTGCAAGCGTTTGCGCCCACGGCGCAGCCGACTTTTAATCGTGTTTGCCGATACACCCAAGAACTTCCCAATTTCCTTTACCTTCATCTCGCTGAGATAATGGAGCGTAACCACTGTGCGTTCACTCTCCGGCAGCTTTGACAAAAGTGTTTTGACAACTTCGCGGCGATGTTCTCTATCCTCCATTTCACGTTGATCGGATACATAACGGTTATAAGAGGCTATCTCCATTTCTCCGGTGTGCGTGTCGTCGAACGATTGCGTGACAACTTTGTTCTTGCGAATCCATTTAAGGCACAATCGACTGGCAATGACATACATCCATCCCGAAAACTGCTTGGGATTCTTGAGCTGCGTGAGTTTCCTATAGACCTGAAGGAATGTGTCTTGTGTAATCTCCTCAGCAGCATGAAAATCACCGACTTTCCGCCACGCAAGCGCATGAACACTCTTCTGATGTCTACGCACTAAAGTCGCGAACGCCTCATCGTTTCCGGACAAAATTTTATAAATCAGTTGAACATCGTTTTCTCTTTCCATCAGAAGACTCCATGGTTTAACGAATAGATTCGATTGTGGCTATATTCCCCTAATTTTAGCATGACTGCGACAATCTGCGAAACCTTTTTCACCTTACGCTCTTCCGTAGCATAGCCCGTTAGGCTATGCCTCCGTGTGTCGCAAACTAAAAGTTTTGCGGCGTACTCGCCCAGATGCGATGTGCATCGCGCTCCAACATAAAGGTGACCTGTTACTCCTTAAGATACCATCTTAAGGCAAAAAGGTTGCATAATTTAAAAAAAATAAAAATATTCTAAATTTTTGTCCAATGCCACTTCCTAAAACCGCTTTAAATTCCCCCATGTTGTCGCGAGTTTTCCTCTGGATGTTACCGACAACCTCCTACCCTTGTTTGGAATGCTATCACCGGTGACAATAATGTTATCAAATAGAACCACTACATCGCGAACACTGCAGTAAACTACCGAAGATCCGTTCACCCGTGCAGCAACCGCGATGCCGCCAATACCGTGTTTTTTGGTCGGCTTGACATCAAATTCGACGGTATAGTCTTCCCACGTCTCATCTCCAGTTATCAGAAAGTACAGAGAGGGTTCACGATTGACGACCTCAAGTTCACCATTAACGGTCTCCCAAAGACCAGGAACCTTATTCAATTGAACGAGCTCTCGCCACTCCTCCATATCTTTACCATCAAAAGTTTCTATAAATGTCCCCGCCGCGGCAGAAAAGGGGAGCAGAAAGAGCAGTGTGAGAATGCCAGTGAATCGCATGGAAAACTCCTTTCATTATATTAAACATTAGTTTCGTATTTTGAGTTTACCCCATACCGTCGTCAAGAGATGTGGCTGCGGTGAGACCGGCAAGGCAAATGCCGGATCAAACCAATCGGCACTATAGTTATCACCCCGGCGTGTGAGTTGTATCGGAAGATCCTCGCCTAAGGCGATTTTGAAGAGTTGTCTTTTACCACGGTCCCACCTCACATAAATGAACTCATCCGCATGCGGTGCCCAGACAGGATCGGACGTTTTCGCATCAACAATCCGCTTGAGTCCACTACCATCCCGATTCGCAAGGTAGACAGCCTCGGTATCCGCCGCATCTTCACCTGCTATGAGATCCTCTACAGGAATAGCATCCAAGTCTATCCAAGAAAAGGCTATCTGAGTGCTATTGGGTGCCCAAGCGGGATTAAACATTAGGTTTTTCGCTAAAAAAGGATCGTCTTCCACGTTGGTTCGCAGATTGATAATCTGAATCCTGGGGTTTGCGGCATTAAGGATACCATTCACACCAACGGCAAACGCTTCATCCCCAACGAAAGCTATCTCAGAACCATCGGGGGACCATGTGGGCCACAAACCACTTGTAAGTTCCTCCTCGTTTTTCCCGTCTATGGAGCTAACGTAAATAGTCAATTTGTTGAATCGGTGATAGGCAATCTGTTCGCCATCAGGTGACCAAGTTGGGTGCTCTCTACCTACTGACTTTCGGAATACCTTACGCACCTGTGTGCCATCAGCCTTCATCAGATAGAGGTCCCGTACGCCATCTCGCTCGGAGACAAAAAGGATTTCCTCACCCGTAGGCGACCAGACGGGGTCATAATCAGGGCACCATGCTGCGTTAAATTTACCTGCTCCGATCCATCTGGATTCATGATGTAAATTTCGGAGTTGCCGTCGCGATTTGATGCAAACACGATTTTGGCAGTCGCTGGGGTCACTGCCAGCGCGGCAGGAAGGCTACCAAAAATTAGTAGCGCGCTAAGTGTAGAACAAATGAGTTTCATAGTGATACCTCCATCAGGGACAATACAGTGTTTATCCGTTTTGAATTTAAGGGTTAGTTCGTAGTAGGGCGATTTATCGCACGTCCCAAACGGGCAATGAATTGCCCTACTACAAACGGTGTTCTATCCAATTTGAAATTGGATAGAACAGTAATGCCTTAAATATCAGATCGAAAGAACTTCAGAAACGCCACTGTCGTGAACGCCAACGCGAAGAAACCGAGCAAGAGGACATCTATCGCAGAACGACGCAGTGTATCCGATAAAGAAGGCTCTGTCAAGGTTGGGAGCGGCAGGATTTTATCTGTCTCGGATTCAGAAGGAGTATTCATCCGATTCGCAATTTGCATAATCTGCGCAAGTGCGTCATCTGAAATTTCGCTGAAATACGAACCCTCAAGTCGGTCGTAATATCGCTCACCCGTTTGAAAGTAGGTGTCCCTTTTTAATTTCCCTGTCTGTGTCAGATTCATTGCAAAATAGGTGAGTGAGGCAGTTGGTGCAATCCGAGAAAGCATCTCACCAACCTGCTCTTGCCGTTCTTTCTCGCGTTGATAGTCCCTATCAATCTTACCCGATCGATCCTGGAACTCCAGTCGAAACTGTTCATCAATTGGGCCTCTGAGCTTATCCAACTTTTTTTGCGTCTCTGGGTCACCCATGTTAATACTGATGCTATCCCCACCGCTGCTGAAAGCCAGTGCCATTTTTTCACTGAGCTGCTCTTCCTTATCTTTATTCAGATTGTTGCGAAGCGCGTTTTTTTTCATATAAACAGCCTGCTGGGTCCGAGTCGGTGAGACGAGCTTCGCGACGACAAACGCGCCGCGGGGTGCAATCAGTACGGCAAACACCCAAAACGTAAAAGCGATAATCAACGCCGTCTTGGCGTTATCCAGATAGGTCGAAATCGCTACGCCTATCGCAAAAAACACAGCGATATAGAGTAACGAAATAAGCGTCAGACCCAACACTGACAGCGCAACTTTGGGCGCACCCAGCGGAAACCCTTGCCCGACGATCAGGAGTAACCCTAAGAGGAAAGATACCAAGAACGGAACGACAAACACAATGTATCCACCGATGAGTTTGCTCCACAAAAACACATCTCGCGGAAGCGGATTTGACAGGTTTACCCGAAGCGTTCCTGCCTCTCTCTCTCCGGCAACCGCATCACACGTAAACAGCAGCGCGAGTAGACTGAAAACAGTCCCGACAATGAATAGAAAATCGAGGTTTCCGAGTGCATACGCCACGGATGCCTGCGAAACGCCTGCTGAACCTTGCCGCACGCCGTTACGCGTCATTCCAAGGTAGGTCGGGAGTGCTTCCTCTAAACCGCTTGCGAAGACGCTCAGAGGCGTGGGTTTGAGGAAAAACTTAGAAACTTCTGTGTTTGGATCCTGTGCATTCGGTGGATTTTCTTTCGCTTCTGTCTGTGTCCGCTTCACAGATTCCTGATAGTCGACGAGGTTCTGGTTATACCTACGATAGTTGATAGAGAGGGTCAGTGGGATGAGCAAAACACACATCAGCAGGAGCGCGACGAACCGGACGCTCAAAATATGATGCATTATCTCTTTT
>VXZL01000630.1 GCA_009845505.1 Candidatus Poribacteria bacterium
TTGCGGTGTTGTCCGTACCAATTCAATCTCTCGTTGTGCGCCTACGCCTTCACGCACGGCAGTTCTGGCATGCCGATTGCTGGGCGAAACTGGTGCTGCCTCTGCATTGCTGGACGAACCGATGTAGGTGAAAGACCAAAAGGGATCTGTTCCGAGAAAAAAGAGAAGGGAAAAAAATACAAAACAGGTAATTATGCAACGTTTTATCGGGCGAACTTGCATTAAAGAGTAACTCCAAAATAGCTCATCGCGGTCCGCGAAGAAGCGATTAGCAAACCGCGAATAGCAAAGAAGGAAAAACGTAAAGCGAATAGCGGTACGCGATTAGCGATTAGCAAGATGGTAAATCTCAATTTCTCGAATTTGAGCCATCGCGGGCTGCATGACACGATAATGTGGGTAGTAGAAACCGGCAAGCGTTTTCCGCTGGTCAACAATTTTATCATCGGGTTCCGCGATCATCTTATTCACGATTACATCATCAACAGTTCGGGTAACAACAATCCGAATCATCCGCGTCTGAAAGTTCAATCTATCAAAAACGAATTCGGCTTGTGCGCGTTCGTCGCCAATATTACGTCGCTGAATAATCGTATCAAAAGTCTCCCACTCTCCAGTTTCATCGTTTAAATATTGCATTTCAAACCGGAAAAGGTTCCCATTGTGAATAACGATCTTTCGCACGGGATGGATCTCAGCAAACCGGATAACAAAGTTCCGCTCATTTTCCGCCGGAAGTGTGGCAAGCGTCTCAAGGTTCCCATCGTTCATACCCGGATGATTTGACTCCGTGCCGTAGGCGGCTTGTGCAATATTTTGGCTGTATTGGGTCGATAACACCTGTGCCATTCTACAAGCACTGAAGTGTAAGCAGAAAAACAAAACAGTACCGAAAAGTGTAATAGCGCGTTTCATGCTTCCTCCTCCTGAAAAGTTATATCAAAATGGTCTACAATACCCATGACGAGCTCACGAATCGGTGCATCTTCAACACCGAAGACCTCTTGTGCGACACCAGGACCTGCTCCTACAATCACGGTGTCCCCCTCACCCGCACCCACATAGTCAACAGCAATCGTTGGGGTGCGAACAAGTTGCGATTTCAGACTCAGCGGTTGAATAAGCAGCAGCGTCCGATTTTGGTATGCAGGATGTTTAACGACAGAAACGGCTTTTCCGATTACTTTGGCAAGGTACATTTTTCAATTTCCCACTTCTGAGCCTGTGTCTGCTTCATCAAGCAGAGAAAGCGAATCGACAATGCCAACGATGGCAACATCAACCGGCATCCGTTTTCCCGGTACAATGCCCATGGCATCACCGCCAGTAACGATGTAGACAATTTCATCCACACCTGCGTCGTGTAAGGTGTCAACTGCCACGAGCGGTTCAGAAATGGGCTTATATTTCTCGTCTAAAGGTTGTACAAGCAAGAGACGTGTGCCTTCCAAGCTCGGATCTTTTCGGGTCGCGACTACAGTGCCAATAACTTTTCCTAAATCCATTAGTTTTATTTTTCCTTGTTGTCCTTCAATTTATTTAGGGTTGTTGGTTATAAGTTAACATCAATTCGATTAAACACTTCGTCAGTGCTAAACGGACAATCTGCACCCAGTTACAACATAAATTGTGCCATAAACTTTTTAGTTTGTAGCGTGTCCTGCGCAAACTAACAGTTTGCGCTACAAGTAGAACCTATTATCGAACTCACGTTAACTTATAACCTTTAAACCAATTTATACTCAACAAGTTTCGTATGGAGTGTGTTTCGGTTAATACCGAGGATGTCTGCCGCCTTACTTCGATTTCCGTTGGTGTGTTCCAGCACAATTTTAAAGAGGGGCTTCTCAAAGATAGCGCGGATCTCAGCGTAAAGTTCACCCGGCGGCGTTTCGGATTCCATGTGTTGTTCCACATACGCATGAAGCAACCCATAAATCTGTGCATCAAGGTTTCCTTGTTGCGCAGGACTCAGCGAACTCGGTTCATTCAGAATCGGGTCGAAATGCTCAGGCAGCAGCATCTGTCCAGCACACATCACCAATGCACGTTTGATAGCATTTTCCAATTCGCGAACGTTGCCGGGCCATTCATAAGCCGTGAGGAGTTTGACGACCTCTGTAGAGATGCGGATTTCCGGGAGCTGGTATTCCTCGACGAACCGGTGGGTAAACAGATCTATCAGTTCTGAGATGTCCTCTTTCCGTTCACGGAGCGGTGGTAGAGAGATCGGGATGACGTTGAGACGATAGTAAAGATCCTCCCTGAACGCCTTCTGCGCAATTGCGGCTTCAAGGCTGCGGTTGGTGGCGGCGATAATACGAACATCAATAGGGTGCGTTTCCATCCCACCCATCGGCTCTACTTCGCGCTCCTGTAGCACACGGAGCAGTTTCATTTGGACCTCAACCGGCAATTCTCCGATTTCATCGAGAAAGATAGTCCCGCCATCTGCCTGCTGAAATTTCCCTGTCCTTGCGGTGTGCGCATCGGTGTACGCCCCTTTGACGTGTCCAAAGAGTGTGCTCTCTATGAGACTCGACGGCATAGCACCACAATCGACGATGACGAAAGGATTGTGTGCCCGATGGCTGTTTTGGTGTATCAATTGGGCAACCAACTCCTTACCTGTCCCGCTTTCACCTAAAACAAGAACCGTTTCGTCGCTAACCGCAGCGCGCCCAATCTTAAGATATACCTCCTGCATCGCTGGACTCTGCCCGACCATTCTGCCTTGTCTATTGACATCAGGCAACACCGATGTTTTGACATCCTTCGTTTGGTTCGTAGCGGCGGCAGCGCGCGACACAAGATCCAGGAGCTGCCTCTGATCAATCGGTTTTGTCAGATACCCATACGCCCGTTGCTTCGCTGCATCAATGGCCGTCTGCGTCGTCCCGTGTGCGGTAATTACAACGATTGCGGCGGTGCTATTATATTTTTGGATTTCCTCGATTAATTCAAGTCCATTGACATCGCCTAACCAAATATCGAGCAGAATAACATCAATATCGGCGCGCTTGACATGCGCCAAAGTTTCATTCCCATTTCGCGCTCTGAGGGTCTTGTATCCTGCTTTTTCAAGGGTGGCCGCGAGGATGTGTCGAAGACTATCATCATCGTCAGCAATCAGCACTACATTTGACATACTTTTAACCATTCGCTATTCGCTATTAGTCGTTAGCAATTCGCAAAGATGCAAGCGTTACGGAACCTCCTCTTTGCGAATCGCGGACCGCTAACTGCTATTCACTGGCAGCGACATAATGAACGCTGTGCCGACATCAAGGTTCGCATCAACTTCAATACTCCCTTGGTGTTCGGCGAGAATCTTTTGGCTAATGTAAAGCCCAAGACCCGTCCCTTTTTGTTTTGTCGTATAAAATGGATCAAAAAGCATTGGCACATCTTCGGACGAAATTCCGGGACCATCATCCTGAATTCGTACCCGGACGACCCCAGTTTCCTGCAGGTATTCTGTCTGAACCGTTAATGTCCCTTCTGTATCCATTGCCTCAATAGCATTGTAAAACAGGTTGAGGAGCACCTGTGTAATCCCATCTTCATTTATCTTGACCAGCGGGCAATTGCTGTCATATTGGGTGGCGATTGTGATTGCCCGATGTTCTAATTCGGGACGACAGATAGCGAGACTATTCTCAAGTAGGTGATGAATGTCCTTCTGTTTTGCGGCTTGCATCGCCGGTTTACTGAAGGCGAGCAACTGCTCAATAAATCGGTTGAGTCTGTCCACCTCTTTGATAATGATTCCGGTGTATTCCTTAATCTCATTTTGAGAGAGCTGTATCTGATCGGAATACGTCTCGACTTGAGAATCCGATTCCACCGTATCCGCATGTTGAAGCAATTGGGTGCCAAGTCGGATACTCCCCAAAGGATTTCGCACCTCGTGTGCGATGGTTCGGACCAATCTGCCAAGCGTTGCCATCCGTTCTGACTCGACGAGTGCGTCAATTGTTTGTTGAATCTTGACCCGTTGCGCGATGGTTGACGCAATAATCGTCAATAGTCGTCGGTCGTCCTCTGCTGAAAATTCATCCGATGCCTTGTCAATCGTTAATGTACCGATGACCTGCTCTTCTATAATAATCGGGATACACCAGAAGGCGATTATATCTTTCGACTCAACACTCTCCGGTTCAAAGAGTTTAACGTAGCTCCGCGGATTCCGAGTTTGCGGAACACCGATCGCTTTACCGGATTCAAGCACCTGTCGCTGAATGTCTTCTATCTGATTGTCAGTGCCGCGTTTCATCTCAGCGGGTGTAAGTCCTAAGACGGTTTCCACCGAAGTAACGACCTTCCCATTCTCATAGAGATGCAAAGCCCCGCGGTATATACCAAGCCGTTTAGAGAGGATCTCAATGATGCGTTGAAAGAGACCTTTTAACTCAAGGTTCGCGTTCGCCGCTTGGCTCACCTCAAACAGCGTAGAGATGTCCCGGACCTGTTTCTCTAAATTCGCATTGACACTGTTAATCTCCTCTATTTCGGCGGCACCGCTACGGCGTTGGGTCTGGAATTGACGAATGACACGGATAATACCGAAGACAAGAAACGGATAAAGGAGCGCGACAATCGTGCTTTCAGTGTGCGTCGGATAGCGAAAAACATAAACCCAATTGGCTACCGTCGTAATGCCGAACAGGACGTTTTGTTCACGAGGTTGAGCATATATCACAGCGAGAATCATCACGCCATAGTAGCAGTGGCTCACTGCGATATAATATTCCTGCATCTGAAACAGATGCGTACCAACATTGACGAGGAGGACAAGAAGCGCGAGAAAAAACGTTAGCATCCTTTTAACGATTATGTCTGAGCGATGTTTCCGTTGTCAACACCGATCTAAAATTGGTTAAAGCCCTGTTTTAGATTATGAAAGGTTTTTTAACGGTTCAGACACGATTACAAAGCTAAGAAATTATTGAGCATCTTTAACCCGACGCGTCCGCTCTTTTCGAGGTGGAACTGTGTTGCAATGAGATTATCGTGCGCAATCGCGCTACAGAACTCAAGCCCATACTTCGTTTTTCCAATAACAATGCCCTGTTTCTCCGGAATAGGGTAATAGGAATTAACAAAATAGAAGTGTGCAGGATTCGGAACGTCTTTAAAGATTGGGTGTGATGCCGTTTGGTAGACTTCGTTCCATCCGATCTGTGGTACCTTTAACATTTCGGTCCCCGAACCTGTCCGGGTCGTCGGATACTTTTTTACATATCCCGGTAGGAGATCGAGGCACTCGGCGTCCTCTTCTTCGCTGTGCTCAAAAAGAATCTGGATACCGATACAGATACCGAGCATCGGCTTGCCAGTCCGATAAAAATCAACCAAGACCTCATCGAGTCCGCGCTTTTGCAGCGTCTCCATCGTGGCTTTTGCCGCGCCTACACCAGGGAAAATAACGCGTTCAGCGGCGGCTATCGTTTCAGCATCAAAGGTAATCCGATTTTCGTAACCGAGATGTGCCAATGCGCGCGCAACACTCGTTAGGTTACCGGCATCGTAATCTATGATTGCAACCATATTTTTTCTGTATATAATCCGCGACTCAGACGGGGGTCCCTATAGTTCATTCGTACTCGGATGCCCGAATTTATTCGGGTCCGTGCGATCTGTCCCGAACAAGTTCGGGCTTCCCAGATGCAAATTATAAAAAAATAAACGCCTCGTTCTGTCCCGAACAAGTTCGGGCTTCCAGATGGAAATTTAAAAAAATAAACGCTCCCGTATTGAACTTATGTTTATCTATTCAGGACTTACGCAGAATCAAAGAAATTCACTCATTCCGACGCAGCCGGTGCGGTTACAAACCGCACCTACCACTGGAATACATAAGGTGCGGTTACAAACCGCACCTACCACTGGAATACATAAGGTACGGTTACAAACCGCACCTACCACTGGAATGCGTAAGGTACGGTTACAAACCGCACCTACCACTGGAATGCATAAGGTACGGTTACAAACCGCACCTACCACTGGAATGCGTAAGTCCTATCTATTATTCAGGGCTTTATCAATCGTTCTGTAAAGATTCGCCGTCTCAATCCCAGCGACAGCCGCTTCAAAGCCTTTGTTTCCTGCCTTTATTCCAGCGCGTTCAAGTGCCTGCTCTATTGTATCTGTGGTGATGACCCCGTAGATGACTGGCGTGTCTGTATTGACAGATGCTTGGGCAATTCCCTTCGCACTCTCAGCAGCAACGTAGTCAAAATGGGGTGTCGCGCCTCGGATGACGGCACCCAAGCAGAGAACGGCATCATACTTTTCACTGCCTGCAAGACGTTTGGCGATTGCGGGAATCTCAAAAGCACCCGATGTCCAAAAAACATCGACCTCATCCAAGTCAACGCCGTGTCGCTTTAGGGCATCCAACGCACCGCCAAGGAGTTTTTCGGTAACAAAACTATTGAATCGGCTTACAACAATCCCGAATGTGAGACCTTCGCCGAGAAGATGTCCTTCATAAACATTTGCCATTTTTTTAACTATTAAATCTGGTCACCGTTCCACTTCGTTTCACGGTGGTTTCTGGTTAAGTTGAACCCATCTGGGTTATGAAAAGTTTCCTAACAATTCACCAAAGTTTGAACAATTTTCGGGAACAACAAGCCAGCAGGAATCTGGATGCCTGATCCCAGACAGAAATTTATTCCTCGTCTAAGAGGAGGTGTCCAAGTTTAGAACGTTTCGTCTGTAAATATCGGCGGTTAAAGGGGTTCGGCTCGGTTTGTAAAGGAACGCGTTCGACAATTTCAAGTCCATGTCCATCTAACCCTCTAACTTTCTGGGGGTTGTTCGTCATTAATCGCATTTTCCGAACCCCCAAGTCGGCGAGTATCTGCGCCCCGATGCCGTAATCTCGGAGATCGGCGGGAAAACCGAGGTGTTCGTTGGCTTCAACGGTGTCCAATCCATCGCTGTCTTGAAGCTGATAGGCGCGGAGTTTTCCTTTGAGCCCCATGCCTCTGCCTTCCTGGCGCATATAGACGAGCACACCCCTGCCCTCTTTCTCAATATTTTGCAAGGCGATTTCAAGCTGCTCACCACAATCGCATCTGAGGGATCCAAAGACATCGCCTGTTAGGCATTGGGAATGGACACGGACCAAGATAGGTGCTGCGTTGGCAACATCGCCCTTTGTGAGTGCGATATGGGTTTTATCGGTTTCAACACTCTCGCCGTCGGTATCTGTGCTTTCGTAGGCGTAAAGTTTGAATTCACCGTGTGCTGTTGGAATATCTGCAGTCGCAACTCGCCGAATCAAGGTTTCTGTCTGACGGCGATATGCAATCAAATCGGAAATTGTAATAATTTTCAGTCGGTGTTGTGCAGCAAATTCCAGCAACTCAGGCACGCGTGCCATAGTTCCGTCCTCGTTGAGTATTTCACAGAGAACGCCTGCGGGATAGAGTCCTGCCATACGTGCCAAATCGACAGTGGCTTCTGTATGACCGGCGCGCCGGAGCACGCCACCCGGTTTCGCTTCCAATGGGAAGATATGTCCGGGTCGGACAAAGTCTGAGGGTGTAGCGTTTGGGTCAATGAATTTGCGGATGGTATAGGCGCGCTCTTGCGCCGAGATACCTGTCGTGACCTCTTTCGCGTCGATTGTGACAGTGAAGGCGGTTTGCATCTGTGCGGTATTCGATGCGACCATGGGGTAGAGTTCAAGTTCGGCAAGCCTCTCTGAACAGGTAGGCAAACATATCAAGCCACGACCATATTTCGCCATGAAATTGATAGTCTTTGCCGTCACCTTTTCAGCCGCCATGATGAGATCGCCTTCGTTCTCGCGATCGGGTTCATCAACAACGACAATCAGTTCCCCATTTTGGATTGCAGAGAGTGCTTC
>VXZL01000451.1 GCA_009845505.1 Candidatus Poribacteria bacterium
CAAAATGTTACACCAGTGTAACATTTTTAAGGGGAATTTCTAAAAAATATATCGTTAAGTTAAAACTGTATTCACGCCTATATTTCCGAGAACATTATCTCCCTGCCAGACCAAAATTGCTTTTCAGATACCAATATGTTACAATATTAGTTGTTCATTAGGTATAGGGCTTTCATTATCACACATTATCACATCTGATCTGAGAGGCAATATGAATTTTGGTAAACAACTTTGTGTTTTCGTTTTCTTGGCAATACTATCTACATCTCTAACAGTCGTCGCCGATGAGGAGACTGAAGGAGTCGTTAGGCTGGAAGAGGTCGTCGTTACCGCCCGCAAGCGTGAACAGCGGTCTTTTGAAGTCCCGCTCTCCGTTTCCACAATCCGAGGCGAGAAATCCGATATTTTGCGCTCGTCCGGTATGGATGTCCGTTTTTTGTCCAACCGCACCCCCAGTTTACAAATAGAATCCTCATTCGGACGCATCTTTCCACGCTTTTTCATTCGCGGTCTTGGGAACAATGACTTTGACCTTAACGCTTCACAACCCGTGTCAATCCTTTACGACGGGGTTGTTCTTGAGAACGCCCTGTTAAAAGGCTTTCCTGCTTTTGATTTGGATCGGATAGAGGTGCTACGGGGTCCACAAGGAACACTGTTCGGACGCAATACACCCGCGGGTACTGTAAAATTTGAGTCAGCGCGTCCGACGCAGACGTTAGACGGATACGGACGACTGAGCTACGGGCAGTTCAACAGTAGTAATTTTGAGGGAGCAGTATCGGGTCCACTCGTTCCGTCCCTGCTCTCCGCAAGACTTTCACTTCTTGCGCAGTGGCGGAACGACTGGGTCGATAACGAACACACCGGTGAAGACAATGCCCTCGGGGGACATCGGGACTTGGCTGGACGGTTCCAGCTGCTCTGGACCCCGATACCCGAACTCGAAGCGTGGCTCAAATTCCATGCCCGCGATCTTGACGGCACAGCGCGCCTGTTTCGCGCCAATATCTTGTCAAAAGGTGAAACCGGACTGGTTCAAGATTTCACCCGCGACCGCATCGCACACGACGGACGCAATGAACAAACCCTGAGAACACAAGGTTTGACTGCTGAAGTTCGCTACGATATCGGAAACTTCCAACTAATTTCGCTCACAGGATTGGAACGACTCACTAACTTCTCACGCGGGGACATAGACGGTGGTTACGGTGCCTTGTTCAGTCCGCCGAGCGGTCCCGGCGAGATTCCCTTTCCCTCTGAAACAGCATCCGGTATTCCCGCACTCCGCCAGTTTAGCCAAGAGGTCCGCTTCATGAGTCCAGCAGCACGTCGTCTCGTCTATCAGTTCGGGATCTACTATTTTCATGAGTTGGTAGAGATGGAGGATTTCAACTACAATACGTTGGCAGGCGGCACTTTGGACGGATTGGTACGCCAAGAACAAACAGCTACAGCACAGGCGGCGTTTGGAGCGATGACCTTCCAATGGCTTGAGGATTTGGAATTGGCTGCTGGCTTGCGACTCTCTCACGATGCGAAAGACTATACAGCATGGCGAGACAAATCACCGATTGGAGCAGGTCCACTCGGTCCCATCCATCAGAACCCGCAAGACACAGTATGGAGTGGGGATCTGAGTCTCCGCTATAGCATTTCACCTAACGTCCAGACCTATCTGCGCACCGCACGCGGATTCCGCGCCCCCAGTATTCAGGGACGTTTGCTGTTTGGCGATACCGTCACGGTGGCGGATACAGAGACTATTCTCTCCATTGAAGGCGGCACGAAGTTGCGTCTATGGCAGCAACGGTTACACCTGAATATGGGTGCGTTCCAATATCTTATGCAGGATCAGCAGCTCACCGCAGTCGGTGGCGAGGCAAACTTCAATCGGTTAGTGAACGCCGAAGGCACTATTGGACGCGGTGTTGAGGCAGAATTGAGTTTTGCACCAACTACATCACTGGAGATTTCAGCAGGACTCAGTTACAACCAGACGCGTATTGACGATCCGAATTTAGCGATACAAGGCTGTGGTGCGCCGTGTACAGTGCTGGATCCGCGCGCCGCTGCTGAAGGAACTTTCTCCATTAATGGCAACAGTCTACCCCAAGCACCCGGTTGGATTGCAGATGTAACGCTTCACTACGTCCTCAACCTACCGGGAGGCACACGTCTTATTGCATCCACGGACTGGGCATATCGCAGCCGAGTCCGATTCTTTCTCTACGAATCTGTAGAATTTGCCGATGACTTGCTCTTGCAAGGCGGGGTTCGTCTCGCCTGTCTATTGCCTTATGCTGACATAGAGGTAGCACTTATCGGACGCAACATCCTCAACGATACATCTCCTACCGGCGGCATTGATTTCAACAATCTGACGGGTTACGTCAACGAACCCCGGTTTTGGAGTCTGGAAATGACGCGGCGTTTTTAAACAACACCTATCCACGCTCTCTTAGGTAGGCGAGGTTTTGCGGCGTACTCGACCAAATGCGACGTGCATTCCTAACCTCGCTCTTTCTTAGGTAACAAAAAAAATATTTGACATCCCGCGTAGAATGTTGTATCATACTTTATATGTTCACGTTTACAACAATATTACATCGTGCCAACAAAACATGGACCAAAAATCGCTTACTACACTGATGTCGCAATATAGGAAACCTCTGCGCTCCAAAGCCCTATATCAAGATAGCCTGCGTGCTGTCGTGGGTTCGCGCGCTATATCCATTATTATTGCTATCCGTCGGGCTGTGGTGGGCTAATCACAGGCAGATACGCAGTTTTTATTTGGACGCCCATCACTGAAACGGACAATTTCGGTGTGGGTGTTTTTTTTTTGAAAATACGTCAGGAGGTCTGGAAGGCACTTAATGCCATGCTTCCACGCTTCCAGATAGCAGGAAGTATGGATGGAAGAGACGTGTCTCCAATCTTCCACAAGAGCAAGAGGAATTTCCTATGTTTGAAGAGGTATCACCACAATTCACGTTTGCTGAAAAAGAGAAACAGACCTTGGCGTTTTGGCGTGAAAACGACATCTTTCAGAGAAGCATGGAGGTCCGCAAAGATGCACCGCCTTTCGTATTCTTAGAGGGACCCCCGTTTGCGAATGCACCCCCCGGCGTACATCACGTCCTCGCACGCGTCATGAAGGATGCCGTTTGCCGCTACAAAACAATGACCGGACACTACGTTCACAGGAAAGCAGGCTGGGACACACACGGACTCCCGGTTGAATATCAGGTCGAAAAACAACTCAATATTAGAAACAAAGCCGAATTGGAGGCTTATGGCGTTCAGAACTTTATCGAGAAATGTAAAGAGAACGTCTTCCAATACGAACAGGATTGGCGACAGATGACGGAGCGCATCGGATACTGGCTCAACCTTGACGATGCCTATATCACGCTGTCAAACGACTACATCGAAAGCATCTGGTGGGTCCTCCGGCAGGCGTGGGATAAGGAACTGCTCTATCAGGGACACAAGGTGCAACCCTACTGCTATCGGTGCGGGACGACCTTAGCAAGCCACGAAGTCGCACTCGGCTATCAAGAGGTCGCCGACCCATCAATCTTTGTACGTTTCCCGTTAAGAAATCAGGAGAGGACCTATCTACTCGTCTGGACGACGACACCGTGGACGTTGCCCTCTAACGTTGCCGTCGCTGTCGGTGAGGACTACGATTACGTCGCCGTTGAGCATAATGGGCAACGCCTCATCCTCGCAAAGGAGTGTCTGCCGAGTCTATTTGAAGATGAATCTCCACAAATCGTTGAGAACTATAAAGGCAAAGACCTCCGCAACTGGGAATACGAACCGTTGTTTGACAGTGGACAGCACCCAGAAAAATCCCACTACATCGTCACTGCAGATTTTGTGACGACGACAGAGGGGAGCGGCTTGGTCCATATCGCACCCGCTTTCGGACAAGATGATTTTGAAATCGGACAGAAGCACAACATGCCATTCGTGCAATTAGTCGGGACCGACGGTAGATTCGTCCCAAAAGTTAAAGAACCCTGGGCAGGTGAATACGTCAAAGACGCTGATCCGAAAATCATTCAGAACTTAGAAGGACGCGGCTTATTATTTAAGGCTACCGAATATACCCACCAATACCCCTTCTGTTGGCGGTGTGATAACCCACTGCTTTACTATGCACGTGAATCATGGTTCGTCCGGACGACCGCCCTCCGAGAACAGATGCTCAAGCACAACCAGCAAATCAACTGGTATCCAGAACACCTCAAGGACGGACGGTTCGGTAACTGGTTGGAGAACAACATTGACTGGGGATTGAGTCGTGAGCGTTATTGGGGAACACCCTTACCCGTTTGGGTCTGCAAGGACTGTGGGCATCAGCACTGCGTCGGTAGTATCGCCGAGCTGAAAGAACTCGGCACCGACGTTCCAGACGATGTTGAACTCCACCGTCCGTATGTAGACGACGTTGTCCTCGCTTGTAACAAGTGCAGCGGCACAATGCATCGCGTGCAAGATGTAATTGACTGCTGGTTCGATTCTGGATGTGCACACACAGCACAATGGCACTATCCATTTGAAAACAAGGAAATGCTCGAACAAACGTACCCTGCTGATTTCATCTCCGAAGCCATCGATCAGACCCGTGGTTGGTTCTATAGCCTTTTGGCAACCGGCACACTCCTCTACGATAAACCCGCTTACAAGAACTGCCTCTGCCTTGAACTCATCATGGGACCCGACGGCCAAAAAATGAGTAAAAGCCGAGGGAACACAGTAGATCCGTGGACAATCCTTGACAAGCAAGGCGCAGATGCACTTCGCTGGTACATGTTCACCGCAACCACACCGTGGACACCACGCACTTTCAAAATGGAAGGCATTGACGAAGCCTTGAAGAAGTTCATGGGAACCCTTCACAACGTCTACAGTTTCTTCGTTATGTATGCTAACTTAGAGCAGATTGATGTCCTGAAAGATGCACCACCTGTTGCAGAACGTGCTACTGTTGATAGATGGATCTTATCACGCCTCCATACCCTCATTGACAGTGTGCGCAATAACATGGAGAATTACCATCTCACAAACGCACCGCGCGCCATTGAGGCGTTTGTGGACGACCTCAGTAACTGGTACGTCCGTCGTTCCCGCGACCGTTTCTGGGGTGCGGAAGCCGGACCCGACAAGCAGGCTGCTTACGCAACGCTTTATGAAGTGCTTGTAACCGTTGCCAAACTCGCTGCGCCGTTTACGCCATTTCTGTCGGACGAACTCTACCGAAACCTCGTCTGCTCGCTTGATCCTGACGCACCACTGAGTGTTCACCTTGCGGAATACCCGGTTGCAGATGCCTCGCTGAAGGATACCCAACTCGAAACCGATATGGCGTTCACACGCGAGGTCATCAGCATGGGGCATGCGGCACGGAACAAGTCAGGCATTAAAACGCGTCAACCACTTGCTGAGTTCACGCTTGGCGGACTTTCTGATGGAGAAAAAGAGACTGTTAACCGTTTGTCAGAACTCATCCACGATGAACTCAATGTCAAGGCTATTGCCTTCGTAGAAAATCTGGACGCATTTGCACAGGTAACGCTCAAGCCGAACTTCAGGGTGTTGGGACCGAAATACGGCAAGGGCGTGCAAGCCATCGCAAAGGCACTCGCTACCGCAGATGCGATGCAACTGAAGACGGAACTGGAAGCCAACGGCAGTTTACAGATTGAGGCATCGGGGGAGACGTACACCCTTGAGCAGTCAGACATCGACGTGCAGACACAGAATCGAGAGGGTTTCTTTGTGGAGGTAGACGCACGGAAATTCGTCGCGCTATCAACGGAACTGACATACGAATTGACGCTTGAAGGCTTAGCGCGCGAACTCGTCAACAAAATCCAGAATATGCGCAAAGATGCCGATTTCAACGTCTCAGACCGGATTAAACTCAGCCTTGAAACGCCGTCATCGCTGGTCGAAGAAGCGTTTGAGGTGCATCGGGATTACATTTTGCAAGAGACACTGACAACAACCGTTGTTGGGTCTCCGAGTGGAAACGCCTTCACGGTTGCGCAGAAACTCAACGGTGAACTCGCAACCTTGAGCGTTGAGCAGGTCTAAAACATCTATCTTTGCTGGCGAAGCTTCCTAACTTTCACTGACTAACACTGTTGGGCGAGGTTCCTGTGCCTCGTCCTTTCCCACATCCATTCCTCATTCTTCTGGGTGAATACTATACCTGAGAACGCCATCTACATCCGTAAACCGTAAGTAGAGTCCCCAACCCCAACCCTCTTGACTAATCTTACACAAAACCTCGTTCCACCCCGTATTGAGTCGACACGGAACGGCATCTTCGTCCGGTATCGGAGGACGGTTAGTGTCGATTCGGTAGATTTCAGAACCGTTCAACCACACAGTCGCACCATCATCACTCCCGAGCAATAACACAGAATCCGTTGCTTCCGGTGCGTAGACGTATACCAGCGCGTATCCGACGGCTGACGACTCAAAACCAAGATTTGTCCCTAAATTGAGGAAACCGTCTCCCACTGCAGCTGCTTCCCGCCACTGGATCGCTCTGCCATGCATATCTGTGTAAGCTGCCTTCAGATCCACTCGACTTCCGGGAGTCAGCGTGTTGTCAATCGTCTCAACATCTGTCTTGGGAAACGGACCCAATATCATGTAATGTTTAACAAGCGGTGAAGCGTGCAGGACCTGATAGGAATCGATACCGATTTTGTAGCCTGTCGCCTCGTCTGCCTTTCCGACGATGCTGAACACGATGTGGTTCGTCCCAGCATTGAGCGGACCTGTTCCAAACGAAACCAACGTTCCGGCGATGGGTTCAGCAGCATAGCAATCGTAGGAAGCCCCAACCACAATGCTGTTTGTACGGAGTTCAACCTGTCCGTATTCCGGTCCACGCGTTAACACCACACTAATTCTATAAATATCTGCGTGTAGTACTTCAATTGGAACCGTTAAGGAAGGTTCTGCTTCGGCAATTACCTCTGTTAGTACAGTATGGCTCCCGCCTATGTCTATCCCTGCTGCGCGGTACGTTTCTATCTCAGCCTCTAAACTATATTCTCTTCCCTGGTCCAAGGCTATTGATTGTGTGTCTTTAGGAGGCACCGGTAACGCTTTCTCGTACCAAAATTGTGGCAGCCGGTAGAGGTCGCGCCCTTCGTTCGTTAGAACGAGATCGTAGCCGTCAAAGCAGACCGCTTCCCCACTAAAATCATGCGATAAGTGCCACGGCGCGCCTTGAATCATCTGCGCTAAATTATCCGCTGTACCCTGATATACCCAGAGCGCGTCGTAAGTGCAGACAGCAAGCCGCGTCCCGTCTTCGGACAATCCCGCACCTGTCACGAGTTTCGCCCCAGTGAATTCACCGACATGCACTAAGACCTGTTTTACGTCGGGTTCGAGGGTTGGAAACCGGTAAAGCACAGCGCGTTCTCGTTCCTTAGAGACGATATAAGGAGTGCCTCCCGCAATAAAGAGTCCTTCCGCATCCACATTCTCATTGGGATACCGATACGGATAACTTGCGATGACCTCCGCTTCTGTATCATTGAACGGGTCGGGTTCTGCAACAACGACCACCTTCAAATCTTGTCGTAATCTACTATTATTGCCGATTTCACCAATCCAGAGTCGGTTTTCTGAGTCGATACCGAGGGCTTCCCAGTCGAAGTTTTTTGAACCCTGCACAGCGATCTCTTGGATTAATTCACCATCTATTTTTGTCGCGTAAAGTGTCGCAGGATTGCCAGAGTCATTGAGGGTCCAATAGACACCTTCAAACTGCTGGCTTGTAACAATGCCGGAACTTTCTTGGATGTCGGGGTGTGTGTATTTTC
>VXZL01000621.1 GCA_009845505.1 Candidatus Poribacteria bacterium
CTCCTGGGCACTGCGTCCTACATCCTTGTGGTTTTCCTCTAAGTTCACTGCTTTTTTCATAAATCACCTAAAAAACTTCAAGAGTTCCATACTACTTTTCTTTAAAAGGAATCTGCAAGGACAACGTCCGCCGCAGCTCAGATTTAATCGTTAAAAAATCCTAAAGCTGCTTTACAGGGTTTGCTAAGGTGCCGAACCCGTCAATTTCTATTTTCACAAGGTCGCCTGCAGCGAGTGGCAGATCGTTCGGTACAATGATACCTGTCCCCGTTGAGACGACGGTGCCGAACGGAATCGGGTTATCCCGCATCAGGAATTCCGTGAGTTGTTCAAATTTCCAATTGATTTGGGAGGTGTTCACGCTACCTTCATAGATAACTTCATCGCCCCGCAGAACGGTACACGTCATATCCAGATTATACGGATCATCTACTTCAGAGGGTGTAACAAACATAGGACCGAGCGCACAACATCCATAAAAGACTTTGGATTGCGGTAGGTAGAGCGGATTGTCCCGTTCAATATCCCAGGCGGATACATCGTTGCAGAGCGTATATCCAATGATTTCGCCGTTGTCACCGAGGACGTAGGCGAGTTCAGGCTCGGTCGCGGTCAGCGCAGAGTCGCTCCGAATCCCGATAAAGCCGTTAGGACCTACGCAACGTGAGGGAGTCGCCTTGAAAAATATCTCAGGTCGATCGGCGTAGTAGACGCGACTGTAGATGTCCTGTTCACTGTCGTCGTCCCGCATATCCGCGCTCCGTTTGTAGGTGACACCGCATCCCCAGACTTCGGGGGAGTCGATCGGTGCTAAGAGGTGTGGAACATTTTCAGCAGGGGCAACATCTAATTTTTTTAATGTAAGTCCATCTGATTCCGTGGTTGCATTTTCTTCATCGGGATGTGCCTGAAGTCGTATAGGGGTCGGAGTCGCCACCTTTTCTTGGATGTCCGCGAGTATTACACCGAGGCTGACTTGCTCCCGATGGGCAAGTTCCAGTATCTCTAATACATTCGGTGAGTCTTCGCTTGTTACGTCAATGACTTCCTCTTCGCGGGTAACAATCCCAACCCGCTTGCCTAAGTTTGGTAGATGAAATTGGATGAGTTTCATTCTTTATTGTCCTTGCACAATGTTATTGATACTTTATGCCGCGTCAGCATTTAAAATGGAAGCGAAATACCAACGCGTTCAGCGACGCTTTTCAACTGTTCCTGATGTTCTTTGCCAACGGGGATGCCGATTTCAGCCCATTCCTGTTCGCGCGCCCATTCTAAGCCGCCAGGCAAATCTGATCGGTCATAACCCGGTGCCGGTCGCATCTGTCGAGCATCGTGGATATGTTGATCGATCTCTGCTTTATACTCGGCAATTGGGCGAAACCGAGAAATGTCAATTGCTGCGATAAAAGCACCTTGATTGGCACCCTCCCAGATTGTTGGCGGATCCGGCGGTTTATCGAATAGCCAGATACCTGCCATAAACCCACCGAGCGCATGACTCACATGACTCAACCCCAACATCTTGAAGAACGCAGCTGGACTCTGTTCAAACGCCGCTTCCAACGGCAGCTTGGTGTCAATGCCGGTTGCCATATCGACAACTATGGGCGGTTGGTTGCCCGCTGGCAGCGCAAAACTCATCGGCGAAGCACCCGTTGCAGTGGCAATTACGCTCTCAGAACTATGTCGAAAACGGTGGCAGGAGACCGCGAATCCGGCACAATCTGCTTCAAGCGCGAGCCGTGAATACTTGCCAGCACTCCCAAAGTGGAAGTGGTTCCGACTCGTTGCAGCACCCAATCCCATTTCTTTGGCTTTTTTGACGGCCGCCTTTGCAGCATGATACGAAGCAAAATGCCCCATACCACCATCGCCGTCATAGACTGCTGTTGTTGGGGATTCGTCAATGCAGCGGACATTTGGACGTGGATTTACTTTGCCGTCAAGCATCATCCCTACATATCCGGGCGTTTGGCGCGTGCCATGACTGAACACACCCCGCAGATCCGTGAGAACGAGCAGGTGTGCTATGTGCGCACCATCCGCTTCTGAGGTCCCAGCCTTCTGGAAGGCTTCACTGATGAAGTCTCGCATTGCATCCGGCATCACGCGGATAAATTCTTTTGGAACTACATTCATAATTTATTGAAACTCCAGTTGTGCCCACACTGCAGCATTCTTAACGACGGCATCGGGTGTGATTTGTGAAGAGAGCAGATGTCCTTGGGTCGAGCGGAGTGTCGGCTGTCTGGCATCTTGGTAACGAAAATCCAGACTCCATCGGACGTGTGCTGCCCGGTTTGGTAACCCGCGGTGAAACAGGAGATTACTGAAAATCACAACATCCCCTGGGTCAATCTCTATACGAACCGCAGCTGCTTCGACAGGTTTGATATAGTCGTCGTGGATACGTAGATAGTACTCGTCTTTTTCGTGTGGAACGACTCCCCATTTATGGCTTCCCGGAATAAATTCCATACACCCATTTTCAACATTGACTGGTACTAAGGGTGCCCAGATGTTCATCATCCGCAAGACATCCGCTGTCTCTGAAGTATAACCAGCATCCTGATGCCACAAAACTTCTGTACGTTTGTTCTCAGGCAATTTCGGACGCACGGAATAGTTTGGATACAATCGAATCTCTGGACCGAGGATCCTATGTGCAAGTTTAAGGAGGACAGGATGGGCGAACACACCGAAAAAGCCTTCTCGGTGCAGTTCTGGACGAAAGATAGTCGGATTTTCGTCTGGATAGTTTTCGTAGAGCAGCATCAGGCGGGTTTCAAATGGGGCATCACGATAGGTATTCATCAACTTACCTTGTGTATACCGTTGTGCCGCAAGTTCAGCGACTAATGCTTCACATTCGTCTTTGACCCCCGTAAGCACAACTGGCTCCAAAATACCCTGAAGAATACAGAAGCCGTTTTCATTGAAGTCCTTGATGACTGATTCCACTTTCATGTTCCATACCTTCTCTGTAGTATCTATAGGGTCATGAAGGCATCCTTTCTCGGTTCTAATTGTCAGCAGGCACTAAACCCGCCTTAACAAGAGCCGCGACGACTGTCTTTGCGGATTCTTCGATAGAGAGTTCTGCCGTATTCACTGTGACTTCCGGATCCAGAGGAGGTTCGTAGGGCGCACTGATACCTGTGAACTCCTGAATCTCCCCAGCGCGTGCTTTTTTGTATAAACCTTTCGTGTCGCGTGCTTCGCAGACTTCGAGTGGACAGTCAACGAAAACTTCGACAAATCTACCTTCCGCAATGAGTTCTCTTGCCGTGTCTCTATCGTCGCGATAAGGTGAGATGAAAGCAGTCATAACGATAGTACCTGCATCCGCAAAAAGTTTCGACACTTCGCCGATACGACGGATATTTTCCTCACGGTCCTCCGGTGAGAAGCCTAAGTTCTTGTTCAACCCATGTCGAACGTTGTCGCCATCTAAAACGTATGTATGGTGGTTCTGCTGGTGCAATACGTGTTCGACCGCGTTTGCTAAAGTCGATTTACCGGAACCCGAAAGTCCAGTGAACCAAATCACACAGCCTTTCTGATTCAGTAATTTTTCTCTGTCTTCTACCGTGACAATTGCTTCATGCCACGTGATGTTCGTTGATTTCTGTTGAGCCAATCGATTATTCCTCACATGTTAAAAAATCAAAAAATTGAGACATTCTAAACGTGCCTCCGTAATTAGGTGTAATCCCTATACTATTATACGCGCGAATGTAGCTAATGTCAATATAAATAAAACCAAGAGTGTATAAATGTTTGGGTAGGCAATTGTTGAAGTCAGGAATTAGCGCAAGTTGCCCAAATTTTACGCTACAAAGACCCGCAGAACTCTTATTTTTACAGATTTTCTGTAATGTGGATAACTCGGTTTATGGGGCTTTCCGCGTTTGAAAAATCAAGCGTCTGGATATGTCCACTTTGCCATTCTACCTTGATAGATTGGATTGTTTTTTCTGAACCTATACCAAAGTGAAGCATCCGCTCACTACCTGAAGCATAACTCCCACCGCACGTCCCTTCTCGGAATTGCGTTGTTTCCGCTGTCCGCACCCAGACTTTCGCACCAATGCCATCTCGGTTCCTTTTGGTTCCAACAAGCACAATTTTCACCCAATTATTTGTTTCCGCTATTTGAGAGTCATTTCGTAGTAACACCGCGGATTCACTGTTGGATGTAACAAGAATATCCATCGCGCCATCGTTATTATAGTCACCGATGGCTACACCGCGCCCAACAATTCGACGTTTGAAAAACGCACCAGCTGTCTCGGATACCTCCCTGAATTGTCCCAAACTGGTGTTTTCAAAGATCTGGCATCTCTGTCTGTAGGAGAGCGACGGCGTAATTTCTGATACGTTGTCCCACACATGCCCATTTGCAACAAAGAGGTCGAGCGTGCCGTTGTTGTCCGCATCGAGAAACTCGGTCCCGAAACCGAGTTGTGAGAAACTCAGATCAGCCAATCCCGCTTCAAAGGTCGTCATCGTGTAGAAATCCCCGTCGTCATTGTGAAAAAGACTGTTGACCTCCAAGGAGAAATTTGTAATAAAAAGATCGGACGCGCCGTCATTGTCGTAATCACCCGAAGCGATCCCCATACTTGCTGTCGCTCGACCTTCTGAATTGTAAGCAACTCCTGCTGTTAATGCGACATCTGTAAAAGTACCATCCTTATTATTCCGATAGAGAAAATCTGGGACAGCGTCGTTGGCAACGAAAATATCAGGGTAACCGTCGTTGTTGTAGTCTGTAAAGAGTGTCCCTAACCCTTTACCGGCGTTGTGGAGTCCGGCGCGGGAAGTGGCATCTGTAAAAGTACCATCCCCATTATTCCAATAGAACGTGTCCCGAACTCCCGGATATTCGTGAGGACCGCAGTAGATATGCACGCCTTCCAGAAAACAGGCGTGCGCTGTTTCGAGTTGGTAATCCAGGTAGTTTACCACATAGAGGTCTAAATGTCCGTCAAGGTTGAAGTCTCCGAAGGACGCGCTAACGCTCCAGTTCCCATCTCCCACCCCTGCGTCCCATGTGACATCTGTGAAGGTACCATCGCCATTGTTCCGATAAAGTTGGTTTGTACCGAAATTAGTAAGGTAGAGGTCGGCATCACCGTCATTGTCATAATCTGCGGAGATGCAGCCCATACCGTATCCGTGATTGTGTTGAAGTCCCGCTGCGACTGTGGTATCAATAAACGTTCCATCGCCGTTGTTCCGGTAGAGAACGTTCATTTCGTCAGGCTGCCTGCGAGGCTTAGAGTCGCGGTCGAGGGTGCCGCTGTTGACAAGGTAGATGTCGAGATGCCCATCGTTGTCGTAGTCAAAGAAGAGTCCGCCGGCTCCCATCGTTTCGGGTAGATATTTATGTTGAGATGCCCCCTTGGTGTGTTTGAATCGGATACCGGCTTGTTGCGTCTGTTCAGTGAAGTGGATTCTATTTTCAGCTGCGGATAGCAAGATAGGAAAACTGATGGCAAGTATGAGAGTGGTGAGTAGAAGGGGATTTGTGTTAGCACCGAGCGAGAGATAACAGTAGTGCTTCAATTTTTTCCCTATATCTCGCATTGGTGATAATACAAATAAAGGCACCCAGCGAGTGGATGCCTTTAAATGTCTGTTCTATTTAGAATCCGCCTTTGAGCGAACCCCAAGTCGTAGTGAGTTTGTTTTGTGCTTCAACAGCCGTCTGTGGATCGGTTTCGTTGGCATCAAACTCGATATCTGTTGTCGCGAAGATTTTATCAATGTATGTGCCGTCTTCGCGATGCGCAATATGCAAGGTATGCTCTCCAGCAGTCAACTCCACTGGAACGGGATCATCGCCGTGCTGGACAAGTTCAGTGCCTTCAAACGGACCATCACGCGTATTCAGCCGGAACCAGACCCAATCGGTTGTATAGTTAACCCGGAGATCTGGTACTTCAAAGAAATCCCAGATGTTCATAGTCGCATCATTGGTAGAGGCAACATCACCATCAGCAGCATCGAATACCCAGTAACAGGAGTTGTCGCCAACTGACGGAGCAATAACGCGGCCCCAGAAATGCCAATCGTCTGCGTCGACTGAGAATTCATATTTTACCCAGTCGCCACCGTCATTGGTCGCACCATTGTGTGAACCGATGTAAGCACCACCGGATGCTTCTGTGACAGTGTAATCGTCTACACTTTCAGCAGCATTACCCGGGTGATCGGTTGGGACTGTAAAGACCTCAAATTTTGTGCCGTTTGAATCAGAAAAGTCTTCTGCTTCCCAACTGATATATTTTTGTGCAAATGCGGGAAGCGCGATAAGGCTTAAAACTGTCAATAAAACGATAGTTCGCATTAACAAACCTCCTTAGAAAAGTGGATTAAAGTCATTGTAGCACACTGAAAAGAAAAATGCTACTTTTTTATTTCTCAATCTCTCGTTTAAACTATTTACGTCGTCACTATGCTTTTGGATTCACATCAAAGCATCTTCAACGGGTTCGGGCAGTTCCACTGTACTCGGATCGACATCAATCGGATACTCAGTGCCGTAAGCTTCGACGAGTTCATCAAAAGTGACGTTGTCTACACGCTCAAGATCGTCCCCCGGATAGACAAGCCAAACGCCATAGCACCCGTCACAGCTGACCATATCTACATCGTCGTTTTCAATCGGAAACTGCGTCAAAGGGTTATTACAATCAGGGCAAGGCAGCATATACGTTCCTCCTTGTGGTTATCTCGGGCTAATGTTAGTCAGCTGCGGGGGCGAAAGTTTCCGGATTCTCCGCAGCAGCATCGTAGTCGTCAATCAGTTGTGTAATGACCGGGTTATCGCCGCAAAGCGGACAATTTTCATCTCGGTTAATTTTCATCTCGCGGTACGTCATACCCAATGCATCATAGAGAACGAGCCTGCCGATAAGAGGTTCGCCGATACCGAGGATGTATTTAATCGCTTCGGTTGCCATCATGACACCAATTACGCCTGGGAGCACGCCCAGGACACCAGCCTCGCTTCAGCTCGGCACCATGCCCGGTGGCGGCGGGGTCGGATACATGCATCGGTAGCAAGGTCCCTCGTGCGGTTTAAAGAGCGTGACCTGGCCTTCAAATTGAAAAATACTACCGTGAACGATTGGTTTGTTTAGCAGCACCGCTGCATCATTAACAAGGTAGCGGGTGGCGAAGTTATCGCATCCATCCACAATCAGGTCGTATTCCGAGAAAATCTCTTCAACATTATCAGCAGTCAGACGGAGGTTATACGGTGTAATGTCGATGTCCGGATTCAGCGACTTAATCGTTGTTGTCGCTGATTGCACCTTCGGGGTGCCGACGGATTCTGTACGATGAAGTATCTGACGTTGAAGGTTGCTCAGTTCTACAACATCGGAATCAATAATACCGAGGTGACCCACACCTGCAGCACCCAGATACACACCCGCCGGTGAACCCAAGCCGCCTGCTCCAACCATTAAAACTTTAGCATCAAGGAGCTTCGCTTGTCCCTGTTCTCCGACTTCTGTCAGCATAAAGTGTCGGCTGTAACGATCGAGTTGATCGTGCGACATCGGTTTGTCTTGAGCAGTCGGGAAACCCGCAGTCATCCAATCCCGGTATCCCCCCGCAAGAGAGACGGTATCGGTATATCCCATCTCGCGGAGCGATTTGGCAGCGAGAAGGGAACGAAGTCCTGCCGCACAGTAGACAACGACCTTTTGGTCCCGGTCGGGAATATAATTTTCAACCGAAAATTCGAGCATCCCGCGTGTGACATGGACAGCGTTGGGGATATAACCGGCACGATATTCATCTTCATCGCGAACGTCCAGCAGTACGAAATCGCTGTCTTGGTCC
>VXZL01000416.1 GCA_009845505.1 Candidatus Poribacteria bacterium
GTGCGTTACACCGAAAAAGAATAGTGGATTTTTTGATTACCGTTTTAACGCATTATACGCGAAACGATAAATTAGTTCAAGTCTTTTACATCTCTGCCAGTTTCTTCTGAAGCCAATAGGTCATCGGGGCATGCCCTGGATCACAGACCTCGATGAAATGTCCCGGTAAGGGTTGTCCGATGAGTGCCTCAATATCCCGTCGCCGCTCTGCCACAACCGTTGGATGGTCACTTGCGACGTTTACCTTCTCCTCTGGATCGCTGCGGACATCAAAGAGTTCATCGCCGTTAGGATCGTTATAACCGACGGATGTACAGAAGTTCCAATGATTATCGCGCACGCTGACGCGTCCGCGCGCATTCCCAGTAATAAAGCCCGCCCAACCTGTGATGATTCGCTCACGAAGGGATGCTTTCTCCTGCGTAACGAGTTGCCACATATCTTCACCATCTGTCCAATTGCACGGAATATCAAGCAGGCTAAGAAGCGTCGGCATCAGGTCGTGGTTTTGTACAAATGCCGAAATGTCTGTATCATTCGGTCCCTCTGGATGCCGTATCATTAGGTTCAGCTGCGTATTGAACGGATGCAATTTGTTCGGTCCCTTCCCGAAGCTCCCGTGGTCGCGGAGTTGTGTACCGTGATCGGACATCAAGACAACCAACGTCTCGTCGCCGATACTCAGCTGCTCTATCTTATCAAGGAGAACGCCGACCCATTTATCGACGAACGTCACTTCACCAAGGTAGAGTGCCTCAATCCGACGGCGTTCATCTTCCGTAGGCCCCTCGCCTTCGTTCGCACTGCCCGGCGTGATGAAATCCTTCCCAGAATAATCAGAGAAATAGATGTCTGCATAAGATTTCGGTGGATCCCACGGCTCATGTGGATCAAAACTATCGATCCATAAGAAAAACGGACCGACGGTATGATTATCCTCAAGCCAATCAGCTGCTGCTCGGAAAACACGCGCACAACTATAGTCGTCCTCGGATTGACGATGCCGCTGCGACAAGAGATAATTGACGAGTCCGGCATGGCGTTGCCAATTGATGGGTTCACGGACATGCTTGCGGAGTTGCGCCTCAATCAGTCTCGGATCGCCGCTGTGCCAGTTATCCGACTCCTGTCCACGGATGAAATCGAAGTGAGCGAATCCGCGCGAGAAGTTCATCGTCGGCTTGAACATGTGATAGGTATCGGCAATGAGAGCAGTCAGATAACCCCGTTCCAGCAAGATCTCGGCGATCGTATCCTGTTCGGGCGGAATCTTGTGCCAGCCGGGTGCGTGGTGCCAATGCCCGCGTCGATCGAAGTTATATCTCCACGGAAAACTCCGCATCCCAGTGAAATTTGCGCGTCGCACTTGCAGCGTCGGTTGCCCCTCACCATAAGCGCGTGTGAAACGGACACTCTCCGATGCCAAGGCATCAAGGTTTGGTGTCTGCACGTGGCTATATTTCTTGCCTTCGCCGATGATGTCCGCACGAAACGTGTCCAAACAGATACAGATAACGTTCATAGGGTTATGCCTCCCGCATTTCGTCAAGTATCATTTCGGTAGCCTCTAAGGGATCCTCTGCCTCGATAATCGGTCTACCGACGACAATATAATCTGCTCCCCGGCGGATCGCTTCGGCGGGTGTGGTAATGCGACGCTGGTCGCCACTCTCTGCCCAAGTGGGACGGATACCGGGTGTCACGATTACAAACTTATCGCCGCACGCTTTCCGTATGGGTTCGATCTCTAACGGCGATGCGACAACGCCACTTAATCCTGCTTCCTGTGCCAACTGTGCAAGATAGACGACCTGTTTTGTAAGCCCGCGTTCTGAACCGAAACTCTGCTGAAAGCCGGTTTCATCAATGCTCGTTAGAATGGTTACACCGAGTAGAATAGGTCTCGGAATATCCGCTTCGTAGGCAGCATCATCGGCACTGTCTCTGGCGGCTTGCATCATCTCAAGTCCACCGGCGGCGTGCATGTTAATCATATTTGCGCCGTATTTCGTCATCGTCCCTACATCGCGTGCGACCGTGTTGGGAATGTCGTGGAATTTCAGGTCAAGAAAGATTTTATGTCCTCTCCCGCTGAGCCACGGAAAGCCTTCGGTCCCAAGGGTACTGAACGCCTGAAAGCCTATCTTAACCCAAGGTACTATATCTATAAGTGTCCCAGATAACCAATCAATATTTTCACTGTCATCTGTATCCAAAGCCACAATTAACTTATCTCTCAATCTTTTGTTCTCCTTGTCTGCGTTTAAGAGTATTCGTGTCTTTTTCACCCTATGAGGATATTGCCAATACTTTTGAACCTCATGAATTCGCAGAAACGCCCACGGCTTCCTTATCCAGTCGCAAACCCTTTTCTCGCGTTACGGAACTGTTGCGCTCTACACTTCTCAATGCGCTCAGCTAGTTCTGGCATTTGTGCATGGTCATACCTTTCAATAAGCACAATAGCAAATTCCATCAATGGCGCGAAAATGTGATTTTCGTCGTCACGCACAATATCCGTTAATTCACCCAGCAGCACTACAAGTCGGTCGTAGTCGTCTTCGGTCAAAGCGGTGATGTCGTTGGTGTATGCGTCAACCGCCTGAATTAAAATTTCTAAGGCATCTGCAGGTGACTGCGAATTACTATGCGGGTCGTGCTTCAATTTTACTCGCGATCCGCTAGATATACGGTGTTCTTCAGTTAACATAATTTACTCCTGACATTTTTCAGTAGTAGTTTTTTCACCCTGTCAGGGCCTCCATTTATCATACTCGGAGTGTGTCAGCACACGATGGATAGAAACCGTCTGCCGCCCATAGTGGATGAATGCTATAAGGCGAGCTTTGTTACCACCAATATTAAAGACTGTCCAACCGTCAACCCGGTCTGCGTGGGGAAACACTTCACGCAACTCAGCAATTGAACGAAAACTTCTTCCACTTATCAATTCATACCAATGCTCAAGTGCTGATCTCACATTCGGATGTTTCTGGGCAAAGTCCCTCAGCGGTTTGTATGGACCCGTATGCATCGTTTTTCTAGTTCTCTCCTACAATCTCGCCTCAATTGGCCTTCCTAAAACTTCATTAACAATCCGTAGCGTTTCCTGTTGTGCGTCGTCAATTTGCATCTGGCAATTATAGATATTCAGTGCAATCTCATTTAGCTGTTCTTCAAAATTATCTATCATTCGATGAACCTCTGTGGGGGACGTACCGCCGAGGCTTTGGCTATTCTCAAGTGCCAATTCTGCATCCAGAATCTGTTTGAGCTGCTCAACAGAGATGTCAATCTCTTTCTGTTTCAGGAGTGTGTGTGTTAATTCCCAATCCGAGAAGGTTTTTTCCTGCTGCACGAGTTCCCCGACGAGCCATCCAACAACCTCGTGGCACTCCCGAAAGCTCATCTGACGATCTTTGACGAGATAGTTCGCTAACTCCGTCGCCGTTGCGAAGTTCGCATTCGCCAATTCCACCATCCGTTCCGTTTTGAAATCCGCTGTCTTGAGGAGTTCGGGTAACATACCGAGACACGCCTTCACAACATCAAACGCCTCCCATAATGGCGGTTTATCCTCTTGGAAATCTCGGTTATAACCCATCGGTAAACCTTTGAGATTCGTTAATAGGTCCAACAATGCACCATAGACGCGTCCTGTGCGCCCCCGTGTGAGCTCGGCGATGTCGGGATTCTTTTTTTGTGGCATGATGGAACTTCCGAAACTGTAGGCATCGTCAAGCACCGCCATCCCGAATTCGTAGGTCGTCCAGTAGACGATTTCCTCGCTAATTCGCGAGAGGTTCGCCATCACGAGGGAGAGTGCGAAAAGCACCTCGGCGATAAAGTCCCGGCTGCTGATGACATCAAGCGCATGTTCGTGCGGTGCATCGAAACCGAGCAATTTTGTTGTCAACTCCCGGTCAATAGGAAACGTCGTGCCAGCCAACGCACATGCCCCAAGTGGGTTCATATTGGCAAGTGTGTATGCAGATTGCAGACGCTTCTGATCTCGTAGGAACATGCTCACGTACGCCGTTGCCCAGAAACCGAGGCTAATCGGTTGGGCGTGCTGTGTGTGCGTATAACCGGGCATGACAGTTTCGGCATGTGCCTTCGCAATATGCAGAAATGCTTCGCACAATTCGGAAATGCCTCGCTGGACGTTGAGAATCTCGTCCCGAATGTAGAGGTGCGCGTCCACGAGCACCTGATCGTTGCGGGAGCGGGCAGTGTGGAGTTTACCGCCAAACTCACGCCCGGCATTCTCAATCAGATACGATTCGACGTTCATGTGAACGTCCTCTTTATTCGGATCAAGCACAAAATCGCCGTTTTGAAAATCCGCTTCTGCTTTCTGGAGCCAACGTAAGATCTCGCGTAGGTCGGCATCGGAGATAATCCCCTGTCGGGCAAGCATAATGGCGTGTGCTTGGCTGCCCCAGATATCGTATCCGATGAGGCGTGTGTCGGCTTCAATAGAGTGCGTGAAGGCGATTGTCTTTGTGGTGAGGCTTGTGCTGAAACGTCCACCCCAGAGCGTTTTTTGTTGTTTTGCCATATTCTGTTAGTTTTCCGAGACGACATTAGTGTCAAGAACAATCATAGTTAGTATGTTAGTCAAAGCGAGGTGGTTCTCGCATTGGCTCCCGTGGGGGTATTTCAAGTTCCACCCCGCCAAAAGGTTTGAAAAGTTCGTGGATCGCCGTTCCAAGATCTTGTGATGGAACTTCGTGATCAGAAGAGACGTTTCGCGCCTCTGTATCCTGAAGATAAACCAGATAATCAATAGCAGATTTAAGTTTTTCAATAGAGAGCTGTCCGATTAACCTAACTGCTTGCTGTTGCAAATCAATTTTTCGCATCATGTATCTCCTTTGATTTTTAGAAGTGAACACACAACTTCTCTGCTACATCACTTCTGGTGGGCGACGTATCGATGTCGGTTGGATAATTTTGCGTTGATCGGGTGTCAGACGTGCCAATAAACCGTCTGAATGCGGATAGTCAAAACGCTCGCGGACATACCGCGGCGAATAACGATAAACAATCGACCGGCGATACCCTTCATTCGTCCGTTCTGCCGATCCGTGTGTAATTTTATCCGTGAACATCACGACATCGCCCGCCTTGAGATAGATTTCCTTCGTCCCGAAGGCAGTCCCTGCAGGTTTGCCGCTCACACCGTCGTAAACCAAACCTTTCCCATCGACCTTCAAACGCGGATGAATCTCCGTACATTTATGACTCCCCGGCACCAACACCGGTGCACCGTCTCCTGGTCCAATATCGTTGAGTGCCATGAGGACGTTAATCTGCCCGACCATCCATTCGCCCGTCTGCTCCTGTCGAAATGTTAGGTAGCTGAGGGGGACATGCCCGCCACAGTGGATATGAATGAAACCGCCAGGACCACGGACGTTCAGGAAATTCTCGTGGATAGAGAGTCCATTGACTTCATGGACGTATTTCCGCACGAGATTAATCCATGCAGGATGGTCGATTAGCTTTTCAAAGACCCCTCCACCCTCAATGATATTCTGGAAATTCACGCCGTTTTCGATGTTGTAGGTATGCGTTTCGATGTTTCCGATCCAGCGCGGGATCCGCTTGTCCTCGGTGTGTTCTTCCCACGGCTCCTCAACGTACTCCCAGTGTGCGTCAATCCACGCGTTCATCTTTTCCAGATCATCTTCTGAGATTGCATTCTCTAAGACCAGATAGCCCTGTAAATCGAACAGATAATCCTGTACCTCTTGGTCCATTTTCTGCCTCCTTAATCCGTAAGTTTTTAACCCGCATTCAGCCTCACCTACAGAATACCCGAATTATCTCGAAACTATAGATACGCGTTCAATTCAGCCTCAGTTGGTGTTGGTGTAGAGATACCACCTTCAGGGACTTCCACCTTCGCCGTCCAAGCAATAGCATTGAGAATAAACTTACGGAGCTGGTCATCACCCCAATTCCGGTGGAGATGCCCACCTGTAAACCCAAATCCACGACCGCCATCTGGACGCTCCACACACCATCCTAAATGTTGGGGTTCACCGTTTGCTACCGACGCACGGACGTGTGGATTCCCGCTATGCGGTCCATCGGGTCTTTTAAGCGTGGATTCCGGGGCAATCGCACTCAATACCGGTGTCACCCCTTGCATATTTTCACGAAACCGCATGTGATAATACCATTCATCTTCCAGCGAAAACGGCTCCAACCCGCGTGTCGTCGGGTGTTCAGGAAATCCTGTAAACGTCGCTGTCCAATACGGATTGACCGAAAGGTGCGTTTCAAAGTAGCCCCCGATCCAGTCTAAGAAACGGTCGCCGGGTTCACCCTTCGGCACCTCGACTGCATAGTGCAACATCGCAAGTCCTATACCCTGTGCCATCAACGCAGAGATCTGATCCAGATGCGGAATTGTAAGATGCTTCGCACCGCCATCTGAATAGATAATAATAGCATCTGTATCAGCGAAAGTCGCGGGATCTGTGGGCCATCCTTGAGAGACGACCGCTTCCACACCGTCAACAGTTTTGTTCAACTGATCGGCGAGAAAGGCACATCCCGCAGGATGCTCATGTGATCCACCGCCATGACTCGCGCTCCCTGCCACCATAACAATTCGAGATTTTTTTGCCATATTTTAAAGCCTCCTTTTGGAATATCTATCAAGTTTATCATATCCTCTGACTTTTTGCCAAACTTTTTGGTAAATGGCTGTTGGCTCATAGCGATTGGCTGTTAGCGAGCAGCCTCTTAAAATCCGCGTAATCCGTATCATCCGTGAAAATCCGAGATTCAGACAACGCGCGAAAACGTTACCTACTTTTAAAGAAAATATTGACAATCCCAGAAGGAAGGATTAAAATGGTAGGAAATCCAATACACAGCAGGAGCAACGCAATGGAGAGATTCCCGATTGTTGATACACACGTTCATCTATGGCACCCAGAACAGTTGAGATACCCGTGGCTTTCGGAAGTGCCAGCCCTAAACAGCCCCTATCTCCTAAAAGATTACATCGCCGCTTATGGTGAATTAGAAATCGAATCTATCGTTTTTGTCCAATGCGATACACACCCCGATGACGGTTTGAAAGAGACGGCGTGGGTGACCTCCCTTGCAACAACAGTAGAGCCTCGGATTCAAGGGATTGTCGCCTGGGCTCCGCTCGAAGAGGGCGAACAGGTCGCGCCCTTCGTCGAAAAATTGGCAGAGAACCCACTTGTTAAAGGTATCCGTAGACTCATTCAATCCGAAAGCGTTGATTTCTGTATCCAACCCGACTTTGTAAGCGGCGTTAAAGTGCTTTCCCGCTACGGGTTGAGTTTTGACCTCTGTATTTTTCATCCGCAACTCGCCAACGCGATCCGACTCGTGGAGCAGTGTCCGCACGTCCAATTCATCTTGGACCATATCGGCAAACCCGACATCAAGAACCAACTTTTTGAGCCGTGGAAACAGGAGATCGAGACGCTCGCGGGATTTCCAAACGTCCATTGCAAAATTTCTGGATTGGTAACGGAAGCCGACTTTGAATCGTGGACCCCTACTGACCTACAGCCGTATATTGCGCATGTGATTCGTTGCTTCGGTTTTGATCGGGTTATATACGGAAGCGATTGGCCCGTTTCTACACAGGCATCTGATTATCCACGATGGGTGCAGACACTGAAAGAAGCCGTCTCAGGCTGCTCCCCTGAAGAGATACGAAACCTCTTTCGCGACAATGCAATTAGGTTTTATAGGTTGGATTCGTAGCGGTCAGTAATCAGTAGTCAGCAGTCGATTTGGTGGATTGGAACGATTATGGTAAACCTTAGAATTAATTAGACATTCAGGACCGGTGCGGTTAGAAA
>VXZL01000422.1 GCA_009845505.1 Candidatus Poribacteria bacterium
TCCCCCGGGTTCGACTATAAGAATGTTATCATATATACCACCAAGTGTCAACAGAAAATGGCGTTCAGCAGTGCCATCCAGTTTTCCAATTTCCGCGTTTTATAGTTGCGTCTTGTTTGCAAATCTGGTATGCTATCCATAATTTACACGCCAATAGAAATGCTTTTTTTCAAGGACTGGAACCTCTCATGGCAAAACAACCCAACATCCTCTTTCTCATGACCGATCAGCAGCGTTTTGATACAGTCGGTGCGCTGGGTAATCCGCTTATTCAGACCCCCGGTCTGGATCGCCTTGTTCGCGAGGGTACGAGTTTTACGTCGGCGTATTGTCCGTCTCCTGTGTGCGTGGCATCTCGCTGCAGTTTCCTACTTGGGCAGTGGCCCCATCAGACCGGATGCACAAACAATTCACCGATGCCACAGGATCGCGTCTCGGTGATGGAGTTGCTGAACGAGGCAGGCTATCAGACCCACGGTATTGGCAAGATGCACTTCAGCCCACAAAGCCGCAAAATGTGGGGATTTGAAACGCGCGACTATTCCGAAGAGGGACCGGGTCCTGACGATTTTACAGAGTTTCTACACGAGAACGACTACGATCATATCGTCGCACCGCACGGTGAACGCAGCGAATACTACTACATCCCGCAACCCTCACAACTTCCTGCTCGCTTGCACCACACGCAGTGGGTAGGTGATAAAACACTCCAGTTTTTATCTCAGCGTGATACGAACCGACCGTTTTTGTGTTGGTCGAGTTTTATCAAACCACACCCGCCCTTTGAATCGCCAGTACCGTGGAACCGACTCTATCGCACGGTCGAGATGCCACTGCCTTTCCTACCAACGGACTATGCGCATCTGCATACCTATTGGAACCGGCATCAGAACCGTTATAAATACCGCGACCAAGGACGCGATATGAATCTCCTCCGAACGATGCGCGCGGCTTACTATGCCGCTATCTCTTTCATAGATTATCAGGTTGGTCGGATCCTTGACCATCTCGAATCGGCAGGTGAGTTGGATAACACGTTAATCATTTATACTTCCGATCACGGCGAGCTGCTCGGTGACTACGACTGTTATGGGAAACGCTCTTTTCTTGACGCAGCGGCTCGGATTCCGTTACTCGTCCGCTATCCTGAACGTTTTGAAAGGGACACACAGTGCGACACACCGACCAGTTTGGTTGATGTGCTCCCAACCAGTCTCAGCGCAGCCGAATTACCGCTACAAACAGATCGCAGCGGCGTAGATCTCGCAGATATTGCCACTGGCAACACCCAACGAGATGCCATCGTCGGTCAATTGGGGCAAGAAGGCACGGGACTGTATATGCTCCTTACGTCTGAATACAAATACATCTACTCTGCAGCGGATTGCAAGGAGTGGCTTTTCAGACGTTCCCCGGGTGGACTTGACGAACGTAGCGTTGCCGGTAACCCGGGATATGGTAGGGTTCTCAACACCTATCGAGAACGCTTGATTGAACGGTTCCGCAAGGACGGGTACGAAGTTCCGTTGGATGGCAATAGATGGCGAGACTTCCCGGCACCTCATGAACCTGAAAATCCGGATGCGGGTCAGCTTTTCCAAGACGGACGTTCCGTGAGCGATCAGTTTCCAGATGGCTATTCACCAAACGTTGATACACTCCGCGAATAGCGAAGCGCGAGCCGCGAATAGCGAATGCTGAAATTATGCCAATGCGTCGTTCTGTTAAAATGCTGCTCTCAAAGGCAGCATGGCATGCCTACAATACCTACCGCAAGGGGATGAATTACAATTCCCAACTCTCGGAAATTACCGCGTTGTTGGATGGGGCGCGCGAAACGATTATGGCGTTTCAGGCAGAACGCCTAAAAAAACTCCTCCGACACGCGTATCAGACGACCCCGTATTATCGCGGGTTGCTAACGACAGCGTCCCCAGACCTATCACATATCCCGCCCCTTGAGAAACAGGATATCCGAGAACATCTGGAGCGTCTCTGTTCTGAAGCCTTTACGCCGGGACAACGCATCAAAAACGCGACGGGGGGTTCAACAGGGACACCACTTACTTTCTATCAAGACAGGGACTATTGGAATCAACGGAATTTGAGCGTTTACTATTTCGATCGCTGGGCGGGCTGGAGTCCTGGGGAACCCCAACTAATTATCTGGGGCGCGCCCGCGGACCTGAAGGGCGATGAAGGTTGGAAACATCGACTCAACAACTTCTGGCGGAATCAATATTGGCTCGACGGATTTCATCTCACAGACAGAACGATGCAAATGGCGTTTGAGAAGATGGAGCAGTACCAGCCACAGACGATTCTCACCTATCCCTCCTCGCTTTATCAATTTGCCAGATTTCTCTTAGAAAACGGCTTGGAGCCTAAGTCGGAGTTGACAGGAATTATATCTTCGGCAGAGATGCTCCATTCGCATTACCGTACTTTAGCGGAGCAGGTTTTCGGTACGAAGGTTTATAATCGCTACGGCGGACGAGAAGTCGGCTTGATTGCTATGGAATGTGCGGAAGGCAGGATGCACATCAACTGCCGGGACATCTACCTTGAAATAGATAGCCCCAACCCATACACTGTCCCCGGAGAGATTCTCATTACGCAACTCAATAACTATGCCATGCCTTTTATTCGCTATCGGATTGGAGACATCGGTATTCTCTCTGAAGAAGTGTGTCCGTGTGGCAATGCGTTGCCCGTTTTGGCGGACCTACTTGGACGCTCCACTGCGACCTTCCGGACGAGAACTGGCACGCTGATACATGGGGGCTATTTCACACAACAATTCTATAATGTTCAAGGCGTGACTCAATTCCAACTCATTCAGGAAACGCTTGATCGATGTGTTTTGAAACTGGTTATTAATGCTCAGTGGCGGGAGATGACTCGCCGGTACCTCGTCCTGAGAATTCAGGAAGCACTCGGGGCGGATGTTAGTGTTGAGGTGGTGTTTGTTGATGATATCCCACTGCCACCGTCAGGCAAGCGAGAATTTACGATTTCGAGAGTAACAGAAGTGAGTTGATATTACTGCCGATCTTCTGCCAAAATACCAGTTAATCTTTGTTTATTTCAACAAGCTCCCGGAGCGGCGCGTTCCGTTCTGTTCCACTCGGAAGATAAGCCAAGATTAAACCATCAACAGTTAAATTTCGGTCTGCGACAACTCCCGTACTCTGTTCCGCCGTCACACCTTTGGAAAGTAATAGGTAGAAGGTATCCTTTTTCCACCCGGGAGTTGTAAAGAAATTTCCCTGCCCTTTTGAAATAACCAGATCCGCTGCTAATAGGGCATTGAAGAATTCGGGAGTTCCGTGATAAAGGTTCGTCCCGATTGTCTTCGCACCTGACGACATCAATCTGACGGTCCCGTTCTGAATCGCCGCTTGAAGCTCCGTGAACTGTGGATAGTTCACCATCTCGTGAAGATCGGCAAGCGTTACATCGTTGCTGGCATCTTCTGCTTTTCCAACAATCGTGATACGGTGTCCACATCCGACAAGGTCTTGAACGAAGGCAAGGTCGAAGATTACTTCACCATCATTGTCAGCAAGCCAGAGGATCTCCTGCGGTTCCCCATCAATCACCTTCGCCCGGAAGGTTTCATAACAGTCTATCGCGAAAGGTGCTTCAACCGCCGCACGTAAGACTTCAGAAAAATAGTCTGGATTGGCTTTCAATCTCTTCATAACCCGTTCGCTGTTGTAATCGACGATATTTCCAGTGATAACCAGCTTCAAACGTTGTAACCAATCGTTGCCCCAGAACTCCGGCAGCAGTTCCAAAGCGGTCTGCCTTGCTTTACGTTTGTCATAGTGGTAGGGGTTTGGGTTCCCGCTATGGAGTGTTACCATCTCGAAGATACTCCCCCATATCTCTTCAGACGTAAGGGATTCAATCAGATAGGCACCGTTGGCGTGGCGCATATCCAACAGCGTCTGGACTGCTTCACGCATAACCTGTTGGAGTTCCGGTGTGTGTGCGGCTCGCGGGACCAGTTCTGTAGAACTATGCGACAGGACGTGCTGCCGAAGGTTCTCCCAATCGGGTAGTTCTTTCTTCTCACCAAACGCGAAAAGCCCTGGGATATACCCGGGAGGCACAATCTCATCAAAGATGGGTTTCGGCACTGAAGGCGGCGTTTGCGCCGGTGGCACACCAAGCGTCCGATCCGCTAAGACAATACCCGCGGGGATAACTGTTCCTCGCGCTACAACCGATGATAGTTGAACGCCGTTCCCGATGCTGACTGCATCGAATGTGCAATTTTTAATCGTACTTGCGGTAGCGAGGCCACGGACAGGTGCTGCCAGTGTTTCGGATAAAGGGTTACCCTTGAATGTGGTATCGGTCGCAGAAACACCCTCTAATCCGACCGAATCGCCGACCGTTGTTGCACCGAGCAGTGTGACGTTCTCAAGTCTACAATAGTCTCCAATCTGTACCTTTTCGCCGAGATGCACCCTGCCGATGAGGTAGCATGCCGTTCCGATCTCAATATCATCGCTGCCCACTGTTATCTGTGCAGCCGAATCAACGCGAACCCCTTTCTGCGCAAGGCGTTCGCGGGTCTGTGCAAATAGTGCTGCCTCACCCGATAAGACATTCGACCAACGGTTAACCCCTGACAATACCTCGTCGCGATAAATGAAAGCGTTTGTTTTCAAACCGTCTTCATAGCAGTGGCGTATCAGATCGACTTGGTGAAGTTCGTTGTTTCGGTTTGGGTGCGGTTGTAACCGATCTATCCGTTCTAAGAGCGCGCTTTTCCGAATGAGTGTAATGCCTGTGTTGGTGTATGCTTCTCCGTTGTGCCATCTGTCCCACATCTCCTGCTTTTCGGCTTCTGTCATATCGTACCACTCTTTGGTTCCTATGAACCTCCCATCCGCATCAAAGAAAAGTCCACCCTTATCGACGACTGTTTCAGGGATTTTCCCACACAAAGTGACATCCGCACCGGAGACGAGATGGGAGAGCAGCGTCTGTGCAAAAATATCTCTCTCCAAAAAGGGTTCATCACCAAACGACACGCCGATCCATTCAGCGTCGGACTCGCGGAGTGTAGGGAGTGCTGCCTGTAATGCGCCACCTGTGCCGTTCATCTCTTCTTGGACAGCGTAAACGGCGTTGGGACCTAATAACTGTTCTGGAGACTCACTTTTCTCAATCCGCGCTGCCATCTCTGGGTTGATAACAACAATATCGGGACGGGTGCCGGGGAGATGCTGTCGAGAGCGTTGGAGCATATTCTGCTCGCCGAAGGTGATGTCCAATGTTTTGCTCAAGCGTCCCGTCGGGTCAATACGGGTGCCTTTACCGGCAGCAAGTACGACCCACTGTGGGTTGAGATAGTTTTCAAGTGCGTCTGTGGGAAGTGAGGAAAGGAGCGTTTCAACTGCGGCGGTATCTGCTGAGATCGCCGCGAGCGTGTCTTCTAATTTGCAACCGAGGAGGTTTTCAAGAAAATGTTTTTTCATTTAATCCTTGCTGTCTAATGCTGCTCGAATGTCCTGAAATTGCGCTAATGCGGATTCTAAATTTTTGGTGATTTCTGCCACTAATACATCTGGAGCTGGAATATCTGCTGCATCCTCAAATGAATCGTCTTTCAGCCAAAAGATGTCAAGATTCGCATGTTCGCGTTGGACAAGTTCCTCAGTGGTTTCGTCTGTTCGTCGGCGAGTTTGAGGAACAGCAGATAGGTGAGTTGCTCGACGTAATCGCCATAGCTGACCCCGTCATCTCGGAGAACGTTGCAGAAATTCCAGAATTTTTGAACGATTGTTGCGGATTCGTTTGACATGGATACCCTTAATTGTGTTTAGATGGGAATCAGTTCTTTTCGGGGAGCATGACTAATTTACTGGCACGCGCAAGTTTAGTCGCCAACCTTTGACATGCTAATCTATCAGGTGGAAACGGTGTGATGTTGGCATGTCTTTCATGAGGTTGCATATCTGATATAACTTTTAGCTTATTCTTGTAAACTTCTCGCGCCGGAAGATCGGCTCTTGCTTTTATGGATCTACCTTCTGTTTGGACATATTCCCGGCCAATCGTCCATTTTTCGCTATCTGAGAGACCTGATAAACGGTAAACTGAAATATCTGGGCTATATAAAGGTGGATCTTTACTAGCGCGAGGTGGCATAAATGCGCCAAATTTTATTGTCTCGTTTCTACGAGCGAAGTGTCTGGAAGAAAAAATAAAACGGGTGAGAATTTCGTTTTGTAAAATATCGTCCACATCATGTCCTTCGTTGGAAAAGCTCAGGTAATATTGTTAAAAAATTAGGTAGTAAGAACGGATCTGATAACGGGCAAGTTCCCGCAATCTCGTGCTGATCATCTAAAACTACAACGAAGTTAACATGCTCATCGCCATATAGGCTTATCGTAATAATACCATCACCGGGTCTCCATTCTAACCCAATCCCGCCATCTTCCAACCACATCAGGTCGGGCATTGGAATACCAGGAGATATTCGCTTCAGCAAAGTAGAGGTTTCGTCATAAGCTTGTTGTGGGACAGGCCTAACGTCGCTAACCACTTTACAGGTTTCCTCGACCTCCTCGCGAATTTCGTCCAGTTCGCGTTGGATGTGTTTCCTCAATAGTGACCTGTCTGCTGACAGCAAGAAAGGATCAAAGTTATCTTGTAAGATTTTCATAGTGTATCACCTATCAAAATTTGAGAGTCATTTCATGATATATCTTATATTTTAGCATGGTCTCCTATTAGATTCAATACCATTTCATTACAGTTCACCTCATCTTATTCGTCCTCATCTCCCCACAATTCCCTTAAAAGTGCGTCCGCAATATAGTCATCATGCCGTTCCCCCAGGTCTGTGACATCACATTCCAACGTTCCCAGCAAGGCAATAAGCGGATCGGGGTGGTCTTCATAAGGTCCTTTAACCACGCGTATCTTTGGAACGACAGCATTTTTGAGACGTTCCTTTATTTTTGCAACATCGCATTCTAACGTGCCTGCTAAGGCGAGAAGCGGATCGGTATCCTCTCCGTTAAACTCGTCTCGATCTTTTTCATTCACTTTCGTCACCTCGCAATTCCGCCAACGACGCACCGCCGATAGCGTTATCGCGGTGTTCCAACGCTCCCGCACGCGCGAGAAGTGGATAGTCATCGTTGTCTTGTGCTTTTGATTTCGTCCTAATCGTTTTTCTCCCTTTTGGTTGCTGCTTCTTTTCGTCTTTAATTTTTTCTAACAGAACACTTGCGGGTTCATCGTGTGGGTCTTGTGACACAAGTCTACCAGAAAACGCATGCTTGAGGATAGACTGCCGCAAACGCGAAGCGCGTTTAAGTCCTGTAGCGATGGTTGTTTCGACCTCATCAGCAACTGCAAGGTGTCGCTCAATTTCAGAGACGATTTGTTCTTGTTCAGTAAGTGGCGGGATGGGTATCTTTGCCTTTTCCAAAAATTGAAAATGTCGGGAATATCCTCTGTCCGGAAGTGAAATTGCACGAATAAAATAATAAAACAATTTCGGATGGTACATTTCTTGAGATTTTATCACCTTTATCCCATCAGCACCACCTACAAAGTCGAAGTCTACATATTTAATTGCTTTAGTATGGTCTCCAAAAACGATAACTGGTAATTCACATTCAATCTTTAGTTCTTCGTCGTTTGTGTATCCTCCGATAAAGGACGATCCTTGGTCTATTACTGGCAATTTTCCTTCAGATTCATATTCACCTTTTTTTACTTTCTTGCCACTTAGAGACACTTTTTTTATTACTTGTCCAACCGTTGCCTTTTCCCAATTTTCAGGAAATCCAGTTGAGTTATTCGTTGGCTGAGACTTATTTGAAT
>VXZL01000221.1:0-6987 GCA_009845505.1 Candidatus Poribacteria bacterium
TTTTATCGGCTTTCTACTCCGGCTCGGAGACGGCTCTCGTATCTGTTAATAAAATCCGACTTAATCAACTCGTTGAATCCGATGATGCCAAAGCAAGCATTATTCACCGCTTAGTTGAATCCCCGCAGCGGATGCTCGCACTCACTTTAGTTGGAACGAATCTTGCAAATGTGCTTATTGCACAACTTGGCGAAGGACTCGTTGCACGTGGGCTTCCGAACCTCGCAGTAAGTTTACAAGGATTAATCGCTACTGCTGGTATAACGGCACTGCTCCTAATTTTTGGAGAAATTTTACCGAAAACCATCTTTCGCGTTAAAGCCGATATCTTAGCACTGCGTTATGCCTACCCCTTAAAAATCTCTGAGGTGATTTTCGCACCTCTCATCTATCTCGTTCAAAATCTTACACAATTTCTCATCAAACTCATAGACAGAAGTGCTCGCAGTCAAAGTCCCGATGCTCAACGTGAAGAATTATGGATTCTTGCCATTATCGGTGAGCGTTCAGGGAACTTACTTACAGACCAACGTAGGATGATTCATAGCCTGCTCAACCTTCAAGACCGAACGGTTGCCCAAGTCATGGTGCCCCTTGTTGACATCGTTGCCATTGAAAAAAACACAAAATGCGAAGATTTTTTGCAAATCGCCGCTGACTCCGGCTTTTCGAGAATCCCAGTCTACGAAGAACACATCTATAACATTATTGGGATCATTAACCTCTTAGATGTTATTTACGATGATGTCGCATCAGATACCTCTGACAACAACTCAAGTTCCTCGGGAAAAGACAAAGAACGGACTACGACGAATCAACCCAAAAGAGAAGATACCCAACCTGAAACAGTGGAACCTTTTATCCGCACAGCCTTGCACTTTGTTCCCGAATCAAAAAATATCAATGCCCTCCTCAAAGAGATCCAAGACACACGACACACCATGGTATTCGCTGTGGATGAATATGGCGGCACCGTTGGACTTGTTACCGTTGAAGATCTTGTTGAAGAAATCGTTGGTGAATTCGCCGACGAACGTGATGAACCCGACTTCATTCGACTCATCACCGCCAAAATCCTCGAATGCGACGGCAGAACCGAAGTCAACCTGCTCAAAGAACACTACCGACTCCAAATTCCTGAAGGCGACTACGAAACAGTCGCTGGCTATATCTTAGAACGAACCGGGACTATCCCAGAAGTCGGAACAAACCTCAAACTCCATGACTCAGTCATTACAGTTATAGATGCCGATGAACGTGCTATCCGCAAAATTCGTATCTCACGGAAGGTTGGAAACTTTACCTTTTGAAGCACATTGAGTCAAAATTGTATGACTAAGACCGATACGCTTACCGACCTACACGATTAGAGTATCCCTAATGGTGGCATCACAACAATTTCCTCAGTTACCATACCCGACGGTTGTTGGCAAACCGAGACAACCGTATCCGCTACATGCTCTGGCTTAAGCATCTGTTCAAAGTCTGGATGCTGCGGAATCTCATCCCAAAATGGCGTATGCACCGACCCCGGCAGCACCGCAGTCACCCGAATATTCTGCTGGCGAACCTCGCTGGCTAAAACTTTTGTGAATGCTAACGCCCCTGCCTTCGCGGCACAATACGCGCCTGATGCCTCAAACGGAACTTTTGCAGCGATTGAAAGCACATTAATAATCTGCCCACCACCTTGTGCCAACATAGGTGAAAGCGCGGATTTTGTGCAAAGATAAATCGCCTTTAAATTAGAGTCAATTACTGCATCCCAATCACTTGGCATGAAATCGGCGACCGTCCCAAAACGACCAATCCCGGCATTGTTAATGAGAATATCTAAGCGTTGGTAAACATCCAGCGTTTTTTCGACAAGCCCTTGCACCGCCGCTGCGTCGGTTACATCCGTTGGCACAGCGAGTACGGAATCGGGGTTAGAAACCCCTCCTACTCTCAGCTCCGCTGCGGCCTGTTCAAGGGTTTCAGGTGTTCGGGCAGCAAGCACAACTTTCGCACCAGCTGCAGCCAAACCAAAGGTGATCGCTTTACCAATCCCTTTTGATCCTCCGGTAACCACTGCAACTTTCCCATCAAGTGTGCCTATATCCGCTTGATTCGGATGGGTAGGTGGAACCATGCTCGCCTCCACATTTCCATTTTGTAGTTGAACTTTATGTCAATTGGGTATCTACATGAACAAAAAAGTTTACGTTAGGATATCTGGATACACCGCAAAAATTCTGCCCGCGTTGAACTATCCTCTCGGAACGTTCCCAACATGACATTTGTTGTCATCCTCGGTGCTTGTTTCTGGACACCGCGCGCCATCATGCAGAGATGTTGTCCTTCTATCACTACAGCAACGCCCTGTGGATCAAGTGCGGTTTCCAGTGCCTCGGCGATCTCACGTGTGAGCCGTTCCTGGACCTGTAAACGCCGAGAAAACATATCTACGATACGCGGAATTTTACTCAGACCGATAATCCGATTCCGGGGAAGATATCCAACGTGGCATCTGCCCCAGAACGGAAGAATATGGTGTTCGCAAAGACTATAAAATTCAATATCTTTGACAATCACCATTTCATCATAATCTTCGTCAAAGATAGCCTTGTTCAAAATTTTATCAATATCTTGCTGGTAGCCACTGGTCAGAAACTGCATCGCTTTGGCAGCCCGACTCGGTGTCCTCACAAGCCCCTGACGACTCGGATCTTCACCTAAATTTTTAAGAAGATTGGTAAAAAGTTCCTCTAATTCTGGGTTAGAAACCCCCTCTTTAAACTCCATTATGTTAAAATGGTCTCCATTGCGCTATTTTCAGCTGCGCTTACTGGGGTAGAAAACAGATTATTCGCCGTAGTAGTCGAAATGATTCTTTGGCGTTTCTCGCAAACGTAGACGGTATAAAGCCACGGGACGCAAATTCGGTTCCAGTACATCCCATATCACTTTGACGAAGTTCTCTGAAGTCGGATTAAGTTTTTCAAATTCAGGGGTGTCGAGATTCAGGTGTTTGTAATCAAATCGTGTGTAAACCTGCTTCTGAACGACTTCATCGAGAAAATCCAGCCCCGCAACCAACCCAGTTCTTGGATCCACATCGCCCTTTACGGTAACTTCAAGAACATAGTTATGCCCATGACCTGCGGGATTGTTACACTTTCCAAAGATATCTCGGTTCTCTTCATCACTGAGAACATGACTGTGCAAACGATGGGCAGAACTAAACTCGTAAACTTTGGTAAGATAAACCACCGGTCCTTCTCCATGATAGTCAGCAAAATTCGTAGCACTTTCGTAGAGACGTACCCTATGCAACATTCCATCTGGCAGAGAAGGTTCAAGCCGTTGCCAAATCTCAATAGTGATGTTTTCACATGTCGGTTGCAAATGCGGGTTGCCTGCAAAAACCGGATGTTGCTGGTTTAGATGCTTATGATCATAATTGGCGAGTACCTCTGTCTTCAACAGCGCATCCAACGTTACCAGATTGATAACCATCCCGTTATCGGCATCCACGTCGCCTTTCACCATCACCTCAAGGACATAGTTATGCCCATGACTATTTGGATTCGCAGCGGCACCGAACAGCTTAAAGTTTTCTGCATCGCTCAATTCAGGTATACGTTTGTAATGTGATGCTTCAAACGCCGTCTGTCGGGTTAAGTAATACATCGGTTTTTGCCGTTATCTTGTATGGATGAACCCTCTAAGGGACACGCCGCGACGGAGCCACCAACTCATCATCCATCGACTCATATTGGACTGCCATAACCCATTCACCAGTGCCGCGCAACTGGACGTTGCACTTTTTAAGCCACTCAACTAAAGTGAGACGATCGCGCGCCTCCCACTCGCAAACCATCCGGCCTGAAAGTGTATCACACAAGACCCGGATATTCTTCACATCGGCATTCTCTTCTTCTTTGAAACGCTTCAGGAGGCGCGCAACATCTTGACGTGTCATACAAGCAATGACGTGGGCAGAAACAAATTTAGGCATTTTTTTTTTGCCATCAGCCATCGGCTTTCAGCTGTCAGAGAGTGAGATCACAAACCTCGCGAGCGAGGGTTACTGATACCGACAGCCGAAAGCTGTGAGTTATTCCTTTAGTCGCGTGCGATGGGTGCGCCCACGAGATTACCCCACTCTGTCCAACTCCCATCGTAGTTGCGGACCTTTTCATAACCGAGTAGGTACTTTAACACAAACCACGTGTGCGATGAACGTTCACCAATACGGCAATAGGCAACGGTCTCCTTATTCTCATCAACTCCTGCACCACCGTAAATGGCTTGCAGTTCGTCGTGAGACTTAAAGGTACCATCTTCAGCCACTGCTGTTGCCCATGGGATATTTGCTGCACCGGGGATATGTCCGCCACGTTGTGCAGTTTCGCTCATGCCAGGGGGAGCAATGACTTCACCGGTAAATTCAGCAGGTGAACGAACATCAACAAGATTAACGACACCTTGCCCGAGTGTCTCACGAACGGTACCGGCTGTAGCGCGGACATTATCATCAGGAAACTTCGCCTGGTACCCTGTAGTGGCGTAGTTCGGAACATCGGTGACAAGTGCTCTGCCTTCATCAATCCATTTCTGGCGACCGCCATTCATCACCTTGAGTTTGCTTTCGTCGTGACCGTAGTAGCGGAATTGCCATAAGGCATACGTCGCGAACCAGTTGTTATTATCGCCGTAGAAGATAATCGTTGTGTCATTAGCGATACCACTGTCATTGCAGAGTGCCTCAAACTGCTCTTTCGTGAGGATATCGCGTCGAACCTGGTCGCACAACTGAGTCTCCCAATTGAGCCCGACTGCGCCAGCGATATGCCCTTCACCATACGCCTCGGTATCCACATCAACTTCAAGCAACCGAACACCATCATCACCACCGTGTGCAGCCACCCATTCCGTACTCACTAAAACATCAGGATTTGCGTAATCAGCCATTTCTGTGTTAAGCCTCCGTATTTTATTTTGGTAAGATCCTATTCATATCAGGCTATAAATTATGCCCGAATAGAATGATTCTTTATTACATTATACATCTGAAGGTATGATTTGTCAAATAGAAATGCGATTTCGCTGTACTCCTGACTATTTTTGCGAAACTTGGTAAGTTTCCGAAAAAAAGAAAAGCCGCGTCAATCTCTTGACGCGGCTTATTGTTTACAGATAATCCTATATTACCCTTTATACAACTATCACAACCGATCCGCAACATTTGGTGCTGTCTTCGGCACGTTGTCCACATCGCCATCAGCGAGCGCATCCTCTGGGATATAGTTGCTATAATCCGAGATGTTCCCGTGGGTTACCGCATAGATAACAACGTTGATGAGTTGTCGGGCCGCAGCCGGTGCGAACTCGTCCAAAATCTTATTCCGGTCCTGATAGTGACCGAAGAACGGTTTCTGCACCGCACCATCCATTACGTGTATCATAGCTTCTGTATCCACGAGAACCGCCAATCGGTCATCAATAAACACGCCCTGTAACTGACTATAGGGACCGTGATGAAGAATCGTACTCCCAATTTTTCGGACAGGAAACCGGAGGGGTCCGTTCAACTCATAGAAACTATTGTAAATCTCATGGTCATGCGGGATGGAAACCAGATGGTATTCAGGAAGAATCTGACGCAAAACCCGTAGTGCAGGCTGCATCGCTAACTCCGTGTTTCCATGGGTGGGCATATAGATGAACCCGCCGCGGTTGATAACATATTCACGAATCCGCTGCGCTTCCCGATCGGTATAACCGAAGGAAGGACGGTCTCCGCTGACCTGCCAGACGGCATTACTCAGCAATCCATTACTCTGGTTCTTGACTGAGGAGCTGGGAACGGGTTCCATAAAGATAATCGGTGACTCAAAAAACGCAGCATCCGTAATTTGGACTGCGTCAACCATTTGGGTTTGGATACCTGTTTCTGAATTCAGAGACGTGACTAAATAGGGCAGACCTGCCCCGAATCGGAGATGTCCGATACCGCTCCCTCATATATCAAGGTTCGGATGCAATGGATCATCAAGACGGACAAGATTCAACCGCCCAATAATCTCTTTGCCGTGTCCCTGAATAATGGCACCTGGGCTGCCTTTCGGAAGCAGTGGCACTCCATTACCCAAAACCATGTTCTCTGTTACATCTGACAATGAGGCATTGATATTCGCAGCACCTGCACCTTTTACGAGTGAGTTCAGGCTGCCACGGTTGTGCGTTCGTCCTTGTTCAAAACCAGATCCGGAACCGAAAGCACCGCGACCCGTGCCGCTACCTAAACCGTCCCCGACACCTGCACTGAGACCATCTGTAATTCCGCCTTCACTGGGCAATCCGGCAGCAGGTAGTGCATCTGATGTCGTCGGTAGTTTCGCAGCAGTTGACAGGGGTTGTGTGGTATGCTTAATAACCGGAGACGCATTCGCCACTTTGACGTGTTGTCCTCTGGGTGCGGCTGGAGCACCCCCCATTAAGGATGCTGCGGGTGCCGCCGTTGCGGAGGACCTCGCTGCATGTGCAAGTGTTGTGCGACGTGGTGTGGTCTCAGTTTCTGGAACGACTGTCAAATCCGGTGGAACCGGGGTTGGAAGAACCACTTCTGGCTTAGCGACAATATCCCTTTTCGCAGCCTGTGGTGGTGTAAGAATAAAAAAACTCACATCGATGGCATCTCGTGCTTTTAATGGATTCGCCGAGATCGCAATATACCCTACAACGACTGCAAGGCAGGCGTGCACGACCAGCGATACCATCCATGCAAGAGGCGTACGGCGTGATTTCATGATACGCACCTCCTATGGGTTCAAGAGTTAATATCCTAACGTCTGTTATATCTTATTTGCTCTCATCTTAACCGAATTCAATGGTGAGAAAGTTAAACAAGATCCCTTCTGCCGTTAAAGACACAATTTTGGGGTGGAAAGGGTGCATAATTTGAAAAAACTTCGATTTTAACTCCGAAAATCAGATGACACA
>VXZL01000221.1:6997-7836 GCA_009845505.1 Candidatus Poribacteria bacterium
CAGCTGTCACAGTGCTTGAGTCCAGCCCTACCGTTTTTTTAACTTCGCCCAAGTTGTCGTTAAGCGATTCTGGGGATGCACAGCAAAACCCTCAATTTCACTCGGTAGTTTGGGGACAGCGTTGGGGTCTATTGCCATGTAAACGGCATCCAAACGGGTATCGCCTTCCCTAGACCAAAATGTAACGGTATGTTTCCCCGGTTTCAGATCAAAGGTCAACGGATTCTTTTCGCGCCATTTTACTTTTGACCACGTCCACTCCTGATGCTGACCTGTATCCCAGATCATGTTGGCATCACCCGGTTGTGGACTTTTCTTTTCATCGACTGTGACATGGAAAGAGTCCTTCGCCGTATCTTGGGCAATCACCCGCCCCCACATCGTGTACTGACCGGGTGTTCTAACGTTAATCACGAAATCGGCTTTACCGGGGTGGCGACCACCCCCGCCCTTTCCCGCCGATATATACATACCGCCTGAAGCTTCCTTATCCTCATAAATTTCCATGATTGCTACAATTTCATCTGCGTCTTCGGCTTCAAAGCCAATCTCAGTAGCAATGCAATAACCGACCAATCCCAATACAAGCAGTACAAATTGAATCAATAATAACCCCATATATTTCATGCGTATATCCTCCTTAGGTTTGTAAATAGCGCAATCCATTGCGCGTGTTTTTCTCCTCGCTTTACCAATACAAAACACTGACTTTAGCGTCTTAGATCTCAAAGCGCACTACCGTGGACTGAAGTATTTACAAGAAACATTAAAAAGGCTTCCACAAAAACCTGAACCTATTGTTATTAACCAACTCACTGAACATCTGACTTCTATCAGGC
>VXZL01000582.1 GCA_009845505.1 Candidatus Poribacteria bacterium
AAAATATGTTTGATAAAATAGTTCCCCGTAGTGAAGACTACGCAAAATGGTATACACAGGTCATCCGTCAAGCGGAAATGGCAGATTACGCGCCCGTGCGCGGCTGTATGGTCGTGCGTCCTTACGGTTACGCGCTCTGGGAGAACGTCAAAGAACAATTGGATACCCGTTTCAAGGAAACAGGACACCAAAACGCCGCTTTTCCACTCTTCATTCCGATGAGTTTCATTGAGAAAGAAGCAGAACATGTTGAAGGTTTCAAACCCGAGCTCGCCATTGTTACGCATGGCGGTGGGAAAAAGTTGGAAGAACCTCTTGTAGTCCGTCCGACCTCTGAAACCATCATCGGCTATATGTATAGCCAGTGGATCCAGTCCTACCGCGATTTGCCGGTGCTTATCAACCAATGGGCAAACGTAGTTCGATGGGAGTTGCGCACCCGTCTTTTCCTAAGAACGATGGAGTTCTTCTGGCAAGAGGGACACACTGCACATGCGACGCATGAAGAAGCAGAAGAAGAGACACTCCGCATCCTTGATCTCTACACCGATTTCGCTGTCAACGAAGCCGCGATACCTGTGATACCCGGTCGCAAGAGTGAAAGCGAAAAGTTCCCTGGTGCCTTAACCTCCTATACGATTGAGGCAATGATGGGTGATAAACGCGCCCTACAGGCAGGCACATCACACGATCTCGGACAGAATTTCGCGAAAGCCTTCGATATCCAATACCTCGATGCCAACCAGAAACAACAGTACTGCTGGACAACCAGTTGGGGGATTAGCACCCGAATGATTGGCGCGATTATCATGACACACGGGGACGATCAAGGGTTAGTCCTCCCGCCGAGACTCGCTCCCACACAACTCGTCATCGTTCCAATCGTTCCGAAAAATAGAGAAGATGACAAACAGTCAATTATGCAAGCCGTTGACACTATTTGTGAGACCTTGGGCAGTGTCCGTTATCATATTGACGACAGACACGACTATTCACCCGGCTGGCGGTTCAACGAATGGGAATTGAAAGGCGTTCCGCTCCGCATAGAGATAGGTCCGCGTGACTTGAGCAACCAACAGATCGTTCTTGCACGGCGCGATATACTCGGCAAAGAAGGTAAAACCTTTGTGCCGATTGCCGATTCTGCTGAAACAGTGATCCAGATGCTCGACACAATTCAAGCAGATATGCTCAAACGGGCAACGGAATTCCGCGATGCGAACACCTCAGAGCCCACTACCTACGACGCTTTTAAAGAGGTGGTCGAAGAGGGATTTGCCCGGGCATGGTGGTGCGGCGACGAAGGATGTGAAGACAAAGTTATAGAAGAAACACAGGCGACGATCCGATGCGTCCCAATAGAACAACCCAACGGAGATGGTGCGTGTATCGTTTGTGGTAAACCTGCCGAGGAGACCACAATTTTCGCCCGCGCCTATTAGACGGGTTGTCAGTTATCTGTTAATCAACGGTATGAATGCCGTGTGGCATTCACCGGATTTGCTACACAAACCTTTCAGTTATCTGTTAAAAGGAAAGGCAGTCTGAATTAAGTCAAAGACCTCTTTAACTGACAACCAATAACTAAAAACCAATAACCATAAAATATGAGCATACTTGTTAACAAAAATACAAAAGTGATTGTGCAAGGCATTACCGGTCGTTCCGGGCGTTTTCACACGGAGCAGTGCGCAGCTTACGGCACCCAAATTGTCGCCGGTTCAGTTCCCGGTAGGGGCGGGTCGGATGTGAACGGTATTCCGGTATACGACACTGTAGCAGAAGGCGTTGCAGCAACGGGGGCAGATACATCAATGGTTTTCGTCCCCGCACGCTTCAACGCTGCGGATTCCATCATGGAAGCTGCCGAGGCTGGCGTTGAACTGATTGTTTGTATTTCCGAACATATCCCCGTTCTTGATATGGTTAGGGCGAAGGCGTACCTTCACGGAAAACCAACACGGTTAATCGGTCCGAACTGTCCCGGTGTCATTACACCCGGCGAATGCAAAATCGGTGTGATGCCTGAATTTGCCTATACTCCCGGCAATGTCGGTATCGTCTCCCGTAGTGGAACCCTAACTTACGAAGCTGCTTATCAACTGAAATGTCTCGGCATCGGTCAGTCTACTTGTGTCGGTATCGGTGGGGATCCAGTCATTGGGACTAACTTCGTTGATGTCCTTAAACTTTTTGAAGCGGATGATGACACGGATGCCGTTGTTCTCATCGGCGAAATCGGCGGTACGGCTGAGGAAAAGGCAGCACTGTTCGTGAAAAACGAAATGACAAAACCGGTGGTTGGTTTCGTCGCTGGGCAAACTGCGCCACCGGGAAAACGGATGGGGCATGCGGGGGCAATCATCTCTGGTGGACAAGGCACGGCTGCGGATAAAATTCGGGCACTCAAAGACGCTGGCATCGCTGTGGCGGATAGCCTTGATGTCATTGGGGAAACTGTAGCAGATATTTTAAGCTATTAAAATCTGGGCATCGTTCTCCTATAAACATATCGTCCCGCTGGGGCTGAAATTCAGAAACCCCGTTGGAATTCACCGAAAACCACTGCGAAATGAAATTGTGAGCGATTAGCGAACAATTTGTCTTAGCTTTACATTTGGAGCAGTGCCCAGAGTTAATAATTTAAAAGATGAAGAAAGATATTGCTTACTTACACACCAAAAAACGGGAGCAGCAACCGATTACTGTGCTAACCTGCTACGATTACCCGACCGCTCGTTTGCAAGACGCGGCAGGGATCGACATCGTCTTTGTCGGAGACAGTGTCGGGACGAATATCCTCGGCTATAGCAGTGAGGTAGAAGTGACGATGGCAGATATGCGACACCACCTCAAAGCAGTACACCGTGGTGTGACAGACGCTTACCTCCTCGTTGATATGCCTTACGCCGCCGACAGGGACGTGAAACAGGCTCTTGCCAATGCGAATCTCTTCTTATCCGACGGCGCAGATGGTGTCAAATTAGAAGGTGGTATAGAAAAGGCACCCATTGTTGCAGCTCTCACCGAACACGGCATAGAGGCTTGCGCGCACATCGGACATAACCCACAGATTCATGGCACTAAAGCAACGACACACGGCAAAACGTTTTCAAAAGCGAAACGTCTCATCGAAACAGCATCAGCACTTGCAGACGCTGGCGCGAAACTCATCGTCCTTGAGAAAATCACCGAAGAGGTCAGCCAAATCATCACCGAGACCCTCAACATTCCCACCATTGGTATCGGGGCTGGACGGTTCTGCGACGGACAGGTACTCGTCATTAACGATATATTAGGGATAGGTCCGCCTTTCAAACACGCCAAACGCTACCAGGATTACAATCGCCTGACTTTTGAAGCAATCTGCAGGTATCGAGAAGAGGTAACAAACGGTACATTCCCCACAGATGCGAATGTCTCCCATATCCCCGCGGACAAACTCGTACGGGTGCAGAAGTGGCTGAAATCGGAACGTTAATGCTTCATATCGCCTTTTCGTAAGTGAGGTAGTAATATTCGACCGCCTCAACGACCTGTGTGCCTTCCAACCGGATAGATTCCCTAAAAAACGGTGCATCTAACACCCACGTGTGGTATTCGCCTTGCTCTCCGCAGGGGTCAATCGGTAACTGCTTCAGTTCTGAAATGAGTTCCAAATCTAAATATCTACCCGCAATAGTAGACTGAAAATACTTCTTGTAAGCCAAAGAGCAGATGACTTTAAATTCTTTAGAGACCAACTCATCCAATATCGCCTCTCGCTCCAACTCCCACAACGGCTTATAGACCCCCGCCACGCCAGCCGCAACACCATCAATCCAATTCGGCATCCCACCAACGGTCGAAATGTCGCCCGTAATTAACACCTCAATGTCACTATCTCTAATCTTCTCAATTTGTTGACGATAACTCGACGCATAAGGTTCAGAGATCGGCATGAATTCAATTGGGATCCCGATTTTCCGTGCTTGCAGTTCCATGAGTTGCGTCGGATGGGCGTAGAACTGCCGATTGTCTGCTGGGACAAAACAGACAAGTCTCCTTATATCGTAAAGATTTAAGGAGACTTGAAAGGCGAGGGCGGAATCTTTTCCACCCGTCCATAATACAACAGCTTTCTTTTTCTTCATGAGACAGCCCAAAGATTACGCATCCAACGGCACGACATCAGCATAGATATAGGTCGGCGACGTGTTGCTCCTTGTGTGAATTTTGTCGTCGTTGTCCTTAGTAGAAACAATGTCTCTCTGGACAACTCTACCGGGTTTAGCAGCAACAGGCGAACTAAACATCGGTCCATCAACAACACAGGTATGGAATTCACCGTTTTCGCCGAGCGGATCTACGCCATCAGGCATATCTGCGAGGAGGTTAGCATCAAACCATCGTCCCGCAAAGTCAGCGGGAACTTTGGTAGGATTAAGTGCCGTAACAATGGCGCGCAAGCCGGATGCGATCATCTTCTGGGCAAGCGCCGTTGTGTCCTCTTTCCACACTGGAAAAATCGGTGTGAAACCCGTTCCGCTGAGCTTATCCTCGCGATACTCCCGAATGTCCTCAAGGAACAGATCCCCAAATGCGAAATGTGATGCCCCCAAATGCTCAGGTAACGCTTCCACCTCAGCAAGAAATTTCCGCATCGCTTCCTCGTAGATAGCGTTAGAACAAGGATAGGGAATCGGTATCTCGTACAACGGTACCCCAAGTTTCTCAGATTGCTGTTTCAACACCCATGCGGGTGTAGAGTGAATAGACACCCGGTCAAATGTTTTCGTAACAGTCGTAAAGATACCGCGCACGTCATAGTGTTCCGGTTGTTGCCGTAGCGTATGCAATGCCCAAGCGGAATCTTTACCTGAAGACCAAGAGACCAAAACCGGCACGGGTGTTTTCTTGCTCGTTTGTTTTGCCATTATTAAACCTCTATGTTATAGTGCCAAAAAGTTTGCCAATAGGCTCTTTCCAGCAGCCGTCAAAATTGACTCCGGATGAAACTGCACACCCCAGATAGGTAAAGTTTTATGCCGAAGCCCCATGATCTCGTCTTGGTCTGTCCACGCCGTAATCTCAAAACATTCCGGCAGTGTTTCCTTTCGGACGATAAGCGAATGGTAGCGCGTCGCCTCAAATGGATTATCCAAGCCTTCAAAAAGCTCAGCACCGTTGTGGACTATCATGGAGGTTTTGCCGTGCATCAATCGATCCGCACGCACCACCTCACCGCCGAACACATCACCGATGCACTGATGCCCAAGGCAGACACCCAAAATCGGCACTTTTCCAGCGAAGTGCTTTATAACGTCATTAGATATGCCTGCCTCTTTCGGCGTGCAAGGCCCAGGTGAAATGACAATTCGTTCCGGCTGCAGGGCATCTAATGCTTCCAATCCTATCTTTCGACTCCGATGAATCTCCAGTTCAGCCCCGAGCTCGCCGAGATACTGAACGAGATTATAGGTAAAGGAGTCGTAGTTATCAATCATTAAAACCATTTTTTGCTCCTTAATGGAATGGAAGATTGGGCACCCGTCCTTCCTGTCTTCCAGCCTTCCATCCAAGTCTTTCACAACAAGAGCCCTTGCTCCGCCAAATCAATAGCCGTGAACATTGCCCATGCCTTATTTAGGGTTTCATAATACTCGGTTTCAGGTACCGAATCCGCGACGATCCCACCCCCAGCTTGTACGTAAGCGATGCCATCTTTAATGAGGGCAGTTCGGATCGTAATCGCTGTGTCAGCACTGCCAGAGAAACTGAAGTAACCGACTGCGCCGCCGTATGTGGCGCGTCGCGTCGATTCAAGTTCGTCGATGATTTCCATCGCGCGTACCTTGGGGGCACCAGAGAGCGTACCCGCAGGTAGACACGAGCGAAGGACATCAAAAGCCGTCATATTCTCGCGCAGGCGGCCAACGACGCGTGAAACGATGTGCATCACATGTGAAAAACGTTCGACGATCATAAGGTCGGTCACCTCAACGCTATGATACTCGCATACACGTCCAAGGTCGTTGCGTCCTAAATCCACGAGCATGACGTGCTCCGCACGTTCTTTCGGATCCGTGAGAAGTTCCTGTCCTAACGCTTGGTCTTCTTCTGGCGTCGCGCCACGCGGACGTGTGCCAGCGATTGGAACCGTCTGGACGATGCCGTCTTCTACACGGACCATCATCTCTGGTGATGCACCCACGATGTTAAAACTATCAAATTTCAGATAATACATATATGGCGAGGGGTTGACGACTCTCAAAGCTCGGTAAACCTCAAATGGGTCTACGGATACCGGACAACTCAGCCGCTGCGAACATACAGCTTGGATGATGTCCCCTGCTGCTATGTATTCTTTGGCGCGTCGCACCATATCCTCATAAGCAGGCTTCGTGAAATTCGACTGCGGCTCTGATAAGACCTCCTCTTGCGGCTCTGATGGCTCATCTTTGTTCACGTCCAGACGTGTTTCTGGAACAGCCGTGAGTTTTTTAACCAAAGCGTCAATTTTCGCAACTGCATTCGCATAAGCCGTGTCCACATCTCCGTCAATATGTGCGTTCACTACCACCCTAATCTGATGGTTCACATGATCGAATATCAGAATCGTCTCGGCAATCATGAAAAAGCAATCCGGAATTTGCAGATCATCTTCAGTGCTATCAGGTAACTCCTCTACGAAACGCACCATGTCGTAACTCATATAACCGACCGCCCCGCCGTGGAATTGCGGTAAGCCCTCAATATGGACAGGGTTATAATTCCGCATCATCTCCTCAAGTGCCCCTAACGGGTCTTCATATTCTTGTGATACCGTTTCACCCGTCGTCAAGTCCTCAATAGTAACCTGATGGCCTTTGCTCCGGAAAAGCACTGATGGCTGACTTCCCAGAAATGAATAGCGCGCAACATTTTCACCGCCTTCAACGCTTTCGAGCAAGAACATATAATTATCTGGCATCAACTTGTAAAAAGCAGATACCGGTGTCTCCATATCCGCTAAAATCGATCGGTATACTGGTATTGTGTTCCCTGATTTCGCTGCCTCGCGAAAGTCTTCCAACGTTGGATGATACATCATAACTCCTTTCTCATATCTGTAACATCAAAGTTTTTCTTATACAGTACCAAACATCATAAGCATAAGAACAGCAGTTGAAAACAGTGTTTACGATGGACAGTGCTATTCTGTTTTGACCTGTACGGGGTAAACTGAATCAAACAATTTCTGAGCAAATGCTAAGATACGAAAATTAGTAGAACATAGGAGACTGGTGCTTTATCCAGTTTCAAATTAAGGGTGCCCGCTTCCGTTTGTAGTAGGGCAATTTATTGCCCGTCGTTGAACTGAAACGTGCGATAAATCGCACTACTACAAACTAATCCTTAAATTCAAGGTGGACAAAGCACTAATAGACAGCATCTGCATCGAAAATCTTTTCACCTACCACACGCGTTGACTCTCCGTCGGGGGAAACTTCTCGAAAGAAGCAGGAACGATAGCCAACATGACACGCTGCTACCTTCTGCTCAACTTTAATGAGCAAGGCATCGCCATCACAATCGACTGCGATAGACTTAACCGTCTGCGTATGCCCTGAAGTCTCCCCCTTTATCCAGAGTTTCTGGCGGGAACGGCTCCAGAAGCAGACACGTCCACTCGTTAATGTCTCTTTTATGGCTTCCGTGTTCATATAGCCTACCATTAAAATTTCGTTGTTCGTGTCATCTTGAATGACTGCAGCGACTAAACCGTCTCGGTCATATTTAAGTTCCGATAGAATTTTCAATCGGATTCTCCTCCTTAAAATCAAAAAACCTTACGCTTCCGGGA